>ONEN01000016.1 GCA_900316815.1 uncultured Eubacteriales bacterium
CGATAATCATTTCCATAATATAGGTAAACTGTAACAGAGAGCGGTCTCCGCTGAACGCCATAGCATCGCAGGCGGTCAAAGCCTTTTCAAGCGCGGGAATATCGTCGGTATCGATGAAGCTGAGGTATATAAGATACGGCTGAAGCGGCTCAACCTTTTCAAAAGCCTTGTAATCGTTTTCGGAAATCAGGAACCGCGTGTTACCCATCATGCGAGAGCCTAAAATTGCGTCCTTGAGCGAGTCCCTGACAGTAAAGGTACGGGTTATATCTCCTGTGGTCAGCTCTACTTTGTCGCCGATTTTAGCGTTGCTGTTATCAAGGAGGGATTGACGGACATATACCTCACCGTCCTTTACCTCGGTGATTTCGTTGTCATCGCTGTCAAAATATTTTTCGATCTGATGAGAGATACAGCTTATAAAGCCTGCGTTAGCGTTCTGCTTGTCCTTTGTTTTATCGTGATCGACAAACCTGTGACCCGAAATAAAAATACATTCCTCCTGCCTGAAGTCTGTCACACCCCCGGCGTTCTTCACCGCGTCCTTTACCGTCACGCTGCCGCCGCTGCGCTCAAAGGTCATATAGTCGCCTACGCCCGCCTTGTCAAAATAGCTGTCGAGCGAGCCGGTAACCGCCGTCAGATTCATCACGCTGGATGAAATGAACATCACCGACAAAATGACAAACAACAGTATGATGACGTTCATCGTCTTTTTCCGCTTTAAGTCTCGTTTCAAAATGTCGAAAAACATACGCATTCTCCTTTTCCGTCTTACATTGTATCACATTATTGTCTCTTTTGAACCTTACAAACAGAGTATAGCGGAGTATTTATTAAATAATCCTTAAATCCGAAAAAACAATAACCGATTTCTCAAGCCGCCTGCTCACCTAAGAAAAGCGCGGACATTCTTATCCTATTGATTTCTCTCTCGGAATGTGCTACCATGGGCATGGAGAGTCGCCGCACCCCATCCTCTCCTGCTTGTGTGCAGGGGCAAGAAAAGAGAAACAACCAACAGGAGGAATTGCCGATGATTTACACCGCGTTGACCAAAAAAGCGCTTACCATATCCTTTGCCGCCCACAAAGACCAGGTTGACAAAAGCGGTATGCCGTATGTTTACCACCCGTTCCATGTAGCGGAACAGATGGACGACGAATACACGACCTGCGTCGCCCTGCTGCACGACGTAGCTGAGGATACAGCCATTACCCTTGATGATTTGCAGGCGGAGGGCTTTCCGCCGGAAATCATCGACGCGCTTGCGCTCTTGGTGCATGACGACCGGGTGCCATATCTGGATTACATCAGAATGATCAAAGCCAATCCGATCGCCGTAAAGGTAAAGCTCGCGGACTTGGCGCACAACAGCGATCTGAGCCGCCTGGACACAGTGGACGCGGCTGCCGTTGCGAGAGTGAACAAATACAAACGGGCTGTTTCCATCCTGACCGACGCTCTGCCCCCGTCCGAATAACCGGAATATAACGGAGAAAATATAACGGCTGTTTGCAAAAACGCCGCATAATTTCCTTTACCGGGTCCCGATACGCAGCACAAAAGGCAGTCCGCCCGCGGACTGCCTTATCTGTTTGTCGTATAGCTTTAAAGCCTTTTATTCTTTATTATGCTTTATTATGCTTTTTCACCAATCAGCGTTCTGTTAAAAACCGGCATTGTCAGCGCTCACCTGCGACGCGATGAATTTTTCCATTCGCGTCTCAATTTCCGTCAGAGACTTTCTGATGTAATCCTTTGACGGTGAAAAATCCTTCCGCACCCATTGCTCGATAACGGCTATGCAGCCGCTCGCCCAGAAGGCGATGAAATAATCCAGCTGATTGTCGTCAATTTTCACGGCGTTTTTCTCCGTCTGGATCAAACGGAACACGCCTTCAATCATATTGGCGATTTTGGCTCTGAGCTCGCCTGTATTGTAGGGGCTGAATATCATTTTAAAGATTTCGGGGTTTTGCATGATGTAGTCAAACAGCTCCCCGCCGAAATCCTCCGACGGATCATCGTGGAAATTCAGCGTCAAAAGCCCCAGCTCGGCGAGCACCTCTTTTTCCAGCTGCTCGTAGATGTCATAAACGTCATAAAAGTAGTTATAGAAGGTCGTGCGGCTGATATCCGCCTTCTGCGCAACCTCCTGAACGGTGATGTCCTTGAGCTCTTTGTTTTGAAGAAGCTGCGCCAGCGCGATCTTGATCTGCTTCTTCGTTTTTAATGCCTTTCTGCTGAGCTTTTGTTCAAGCATACTATGACCCGCTTTCCCGTTATGATAAGAAAATTATAGCACAAAGCAGTTTTTCTTGCAATAAGCTTTACAATTAATTCTCTTGCTGTTCGGTTCCGGACAGACTGCCCCCCGCTGTGTTCAAAACTGAACATGGCGGCTTTTTATTGTAAATTGTATTTCCCGCAGCGTCATGCTATAGTATAGACACAGTCAAGGGAAACAAAAAACACGATGTGAAAGGGGATAATCAAAATGACAAACACCAAGACAAGAACCGGCAAAATCAAAACCAGAATCATCGCAACGGCTTTAGCGGCCATTTCGGCATTCTCCGCAGGCTCCCTGGCAATGACAACCGTCTCTGCAGCTCCGGTTGCAGTTGAAAGCGTTCAGAGCGCCGCCTCCGACGGCTTCTTCAGCGGAGCGGCCGCACTGGTCAGCCTGCTCTCCAAGTCTTATCCCGCAGCGGGAATCGTTTCCAGCGGACTTCTGGCGGCCTTCAAAACCTTCTACCACGACGCGACGGCAAAGCCGCAGCCAACCACGCAGGATATCGTGAATCTCCTCAACCAGCTCTCCGCGAAGATCGACTCCCACTACAACGCGCAGGCTTCTCAGCTGAAGGCGCTCGAGGCAATCAGCCGTCTCCAGAATTTCGCCAACATCCTCACAAGCGTTAAGGGCTGCAACGAAAAAGCCCTCGGACAGATTTCGCTTTATCGGGAAGACGACGTCTGCGACCAGGATTACAACAACATTATCAAATGCACTTCGGGCGACAAGCAATATGTGAAGGACTTCATGAACCTGAGCATCCTCATTTCCGACGGTCAGCCGGAAATCAAGGCAAAGCCCTCCTTCATGCAGTACCTTGAGTACTCCAAGGCGTGCGAGGAAAACAACAAGGACGCGGCAGTCATCAAGAAGGATTGCGAAATGTTCAACAGAATGACGCTGGAGCAGTACACGCTGTACTTCACGAACCTGATCACCGGCTGTCTGGCGGAATACAATCTTGCCGAGTATCAGTATCAGCACAACCAGCTGAGCCTCGCGAACAAAAAAAGCACGCAGCGCTCCATTCTCAGCGATATGCAGACCTACTTCAACAAGGCGCAGAACGTCGTCACGAGATACAACCAGGCAACAGAGGCCATTAAAAACCTCACCGTAGCCAAGGTCAGCGCAAACGGCAAAACCACCGAGATGTTCTCCTTCGGCGACGCGTGGGTAACCGTCTCCCAGAACGGCGGCACGATGCAGCTGGTGCAGGACTGGAACAGCGACAACCTCGCAGGCGACGTTTTCTTCCACAAGGCAAACGAATGCTTCAAGAACGGCGCGCTCTATGTCAACGGCAAAAACGTTACCCTCGACCTGAACGGTCACTCCATCATTCACAAAAACGCCCTGTCCTACGACCTCTGCGCCGATAACGCCACCCTCACCCTCAAGGATTCCACCGACAAGAGAGGCGCGGTGAACGGCATTCTGGCAACCGGCGGCAGCGTAACGGTAAACGGCGTGACCATCAGGGAATCCGCCGACGCGGGCATCAGAGCGAACTACCTCAGCCTGAACATCAAAAACACCACCTTCCTGAACAACAGAAACTCCGCGGTAGTAACCGAGACAGGAGCCAACACCACCATCGACAACTGCCTTTTCAAGACCAACTATGAATCCGCCCTGTTCAACAAGGATTCAACCGTAACCGTCACCAACAGCACCTTCGAGGACAACCGCTCCGATTCGGGCGCGGGCGACTCCAAGAAAGGCGGCGCAATTTACAGCCATGACCGTATGAATGTACACAACTGCCGCTTTGTGAGCAACAAGGCAGGAACCGGCGGCGCCATCTTCGCCGACGGCACCACCAACATTACGGGCAGCGCCTTCAGCGGAAACACCGCAAGAGGCAACGGCGGCGCGATCATGTTCGACTACAGAGGCTCCGACTGGTGCATGTCCCTCAGCATTAACGATACGACCTTCACGGAAAACAGAGCGGGCGACAACGGCGGCGCAATCTACTGCGACTCCATGAACTACCTCAGCCTCCGCAATGTGGAAATCACCAACAATGTTGCCGCATCCAACGGCGGCGGCCTCTACTGCGACAAGGGCGGCGGATCCTCCTGCGACCCCACCATCAACGGCAAGATCACCATCATCGGCAACCGCCTTGACAACGGCACCGCGTCCAACGCCTTCCTCGGCGAGAACACCACCTCCAAGTGCATCTTCACCATCACCGACAACATTGACCCGAGCTCAAGAATCGGCGTGACAAGCCCCACCACCGACAAGGACCTCGACATCTGCAAAATCTTCAGCAAGGAGGTCTACGACAACGCGGCGAATGTGTTCAGCTATGACACCAATGCGTACAGAATCAACCGTTACACCCACTTTTACTCCAACCTCTGGTGGGTGGAAATCGTTAAGAACTGAATACAGTCTGCCATGAATCGGCGGTACGCGGGAACAGCGGCGCAGTCAAAGAAACTGCGCCGCTGTCTGTTTGACTTATTCAATAAGTTCATTTCACTTGTTTGGCGAAATGATTGTCAAATTATCTCTCGGGTGATATAATAAAGGTACTTAAAAAATCCTGCGGCTGTTATGCCGGACATGTATCGGAGGTTCTGACATGAAAAAAATCATCTCATCGGCAACGGCCTTTGCCTTGCTGCTGCCCATGCTCCTCACCCCCTCTGTCTCCGCGGCGGGCGAAGCAGTGTCCTACAGCATGAAAGAGGTAACCGGTTATCTTTTCGGCATGGACAGTTCGGAAACCTTCAGCTGTCTTTTCCGTCCGGACATGAACATCCCCTACATCAGCGCGGACGACTTCCTGAATCAGATCTACACCGCCGCGTTCACCACCACGAAAAACAGCGACGGCACCTACTCCGTCACCAACAAAAACGGCGCCATGGTGGTGGACCCCGAAAAGGATACCGTCCATTTTGATATGTACGAAAAGGTGGCGTATTTCGACTGCAAGCCCTATCTCGACAGCGAGAAGTGCGAATACCTCGGCAACGAGAGCTACAGGCTGCTTGAAGAGACGGAACACCCTCTCGACCTCGACCTCGGCAAGTACCATATCGACGTCACCGCCGACGGCGGCAACGTATACTTCCCGCTCTCCACCATCGCGGATATTTTCGCCCCTTCGTATCACTCCGCCATTTACCTCGACAGCAATATCTACTTCGTCAAGGTAATAGAGGACGACCCCTACTTCAACACGGATTCCCTCTGCAGCGGCACCGCACGCGACAGGATCCTGATCGATTACGCCTATAACGAGCTGTGCTTTGTCATGGACAATTTCTACGGAAAGCCTGCCAAAAGCCCGCTCGCGGTCACGATGAAAAGCAGTGACTTTGATAAGGCGCTTGACATCCACAGCGAGCTGACCGTGCAGGCGAAGCAGCTTCTTCATTCGGAAAACAAGGTCGACTACGCCTTCGCCCTGCTCTATCTCGACGGGCTGCTGAACGACGGCGGTCACACGGGACTCAGCTCGGGAATGCTTCAGCTGATCAACCGCAACCCCGAATCGGTGCTGACCGCCGCCGTCCAAAAGAGAATGGCGGATATCTCCGTGGAGGAAAGAGCAAACGCGATGCAGTTTATTTTGGAGTTGTCGCAGAAAGAGGATCAGCGGGCAAAACTAAAAGAGCTGCGCGAAAGCAGCTATAAAAGCTATGACAAAGTGAAGGAATGGGACGACTGCGCGCTTTTTCAGAGCGGCAAGACCTTTATCTTTATGTTCGATGAATTCAGAGACAAGGTCGTCGAGCCGTTCAAATGGTCGCTGGACCGCGCCGCGGATAACGGCTGTGAGAACTTTATTATCGACCTCTCGGCGAACAGCGGCGGTTCGTCGGCGGTCGCCATGTACATGCTCTCCATTATGACGGACAATCCCAATCTGCTGATGGTCAACACCAAAACCGGCAATAAAATGGAGGAAAGCGCGTCGGTAGACAAAAATCTCGACGACGCGTTTGACGAAAAGGATGACAAGGTGACCTACAGCTTCCGCTTCGCTATTCTCACCACCCGCTATTCCTTCTCATGCGGCAACCTTGTCCCCTGCCTCGCGCAGGAGCGCGGCGTACCCATTCTCGGCGAAACAAGCGGCGGCGGCACCTGTATGCTCTCCAAGCTCTATGCACCCGACGGCTGCTCCTTTGCTATCTCCAACACGCTGACAATGGTCAACAGCAAGGGGCAGGATATAGAGGGAGGCGCCGCGCCCGACAGGGTGCTCGTTACCGAAAACGCTGACGGCGAGCTTGATTACAGCGAATGCTACCAAGTTGACGCCATCAACGCCGCGCTCAAAGAAGTTCCCGTCGCCCCGAGCAGTCAGCCTACTACAGTAGAAGAAGCTCCGTCAACCGCAGCGGAGGAAGAAACCGCTGCCATCCAAACCGCCGCCCAAGCCGCCGACAGCGAGCCCTCCGGCAGTGTTCCGCTCTATGCGTGGTTCCTCGTCTGCGGTCTGCTCGCCGCCGGCACTGCCGCCGCAGCGGTGGCGGTAATTCTGATTATCCGCAGGCACAGGAGAATCCACGCGGGAGAGAAAGAGAATTAGCGCATTTCGGACAAGCTTTTTCGTGTTTCTAAATAATACTTGTTGAACTGCAGCAAATGCTCTGCTATAATGGTGATACAGGGTAAAAAGATATTTATGTGAGGAGAGTAGATGCTTATGAAAAAAACACTGTCACTGGTATTATCGGCGGTTATGATGACTGCGCTTCTGTCCGCCTGCGGTGCGGAGAACGCCTCATCGACCGCGGAAAAAGAGACCGCCGCAGCATCGGCGGCGGAGACAAAGGCGGCAGCCCCGGCAACGGAGGATGAGATCATCGATCCCTCGAACCCGCCCGCCAGGGTCGATCTGCGAAACTTCAACGGCAAGAATTATGTGACGCCCGTCAAGCGGCAGATCTACGGCGACTGCTGGACGTTCAGCCTTGCAGGCTCCGCCGAGATCGCGTATCTGGTCGCCAATGATCTGGGCGTGCCGGCAGGTGAGGAGAACAAAAACGTCAACTTCTCCGAAAAATATATCGCGTGGTACCTCTACCACGGCATCACCAAGGACGACGTCGCCAAGGGCAAGGTGCGCGCGTCGCAGGTCGGCGAGGGCTTCGACTGCACCGGACCGGACGCTGACAATCCCAACGCGGTGTTCTTCTTCGGCGGCGAGTTCATCCACAACGCCAACCTGTTCGGGTCGGGCTTCGGCCCCGTTGACGAGAGCGTCACCGTCAACGATGACAAGCCCTATCAATACACCTCGGTCGCGTCGCTCAACTGGACGCTCCCCGTCAATGCGGCGTACCGCAACGCGCCCGCCGCGGCGTTTCTCAGGGAAAGCCGCTATTTACAAAGCCCCGCCTCTCGGGACAAGGACGGCAAATATGCGTTCGACGAGGAAGCCCTGAACACCATCAAGGCGGAGCTGTGCATGGGTCACGGCGTATCGCTGGCGTATAACGCCTCCCTGAGCGCAGTCAACGTCAAGAACCTTTCGGCGTACTACGGCGGCGATGAGCCCGCCGACCACGCGGTCACCGTGGTGGGCTACGACGACAACTTCCCCAAGGAAAACTTCTCCAAGGGAACCGAGGACGCCTCTCCCGAAGGCAACGGCGCGCTCATCATCAAAAACAGCTGGGGCGTTTCGGGCAAGGACGGCGTTGACGACGGCTATGTGTACCTCTCCTATTACGACCGCAGCATCGTGTCCGTGCTGAGCTTTGTGTTTGACAGAACCGACACGCTCAAGAGCACCGCGTTCAATTATGACCAGTACGATCTATTGATGACGGAATGGTACGCGACCGCCGACTACGAAGCCGAAACCAAGATGGCGAATGTCTTTGACGCGGAGGAGGACGAGAACCTTTATCAGATTTCCTACATCACCTGCTTCCCCGACGCCAACGTGTCCTATGCCATTTACAAGGGCGTTGAGGACGGCAACCCCTCTTCGGGCACCCTGCTCGAAAGCGGAACCAACCCCCATTCTTTTGCAGGCTCCCACAAAATCGACCTGAAAAGCGTCTATCCGCTGAAAAAGGGCGAGAAATATGCCGTCGTCCTGACGGTGACGCGCACGCAGGGCGATAACGGCACGGTTTACACCGAGCTGTTCCCCTACACGACGGAAATTTGCGGAACAAAGGTGCAGGGCATTGTCAACAAGGGCGAAAGCTATCTTTACGCCGACGGCAAATGGAGCGACATGGCGGACAGCAAGGACAGCCTGATCGAGCGCGCCTTCAAGCAGGGCGTCGATGAATTCGGCGACAGGAAAACGATGACGGAGATCAAGCGCGAGAGCAAGGATACCTTTGTAATAGACAACTACCCGATCAAGGCGATTTTGATTCAGGACGGTAAATAATTGAATCTGAAACCGACCCCCGAGGGTGCAGACCGGCAGTCTGCCCTTCGGGGGTCGTTGTATGTTTTTCGGAAAACTCCGTCATTGCTTGCGAATGACGCCCAGAATCAGATTGCCGCAGTAACGGCAGCTGTAATTTTCGGAAACAGCGCCGATGATCGGAGCGCCACAGCAGGGGCAGCGATCCTTGACAATCTGTCTGGCGAGTGCAAGCCGCAGCACGCCGCCGCGGTTTTCGGGCGTACAGCCTCGCAGATAGCCCTCCTTGGCAGCGCCGACGATCCGCCTGTAAAGAATGGCGGGCGTCAGGCTGCACGGCTGTATGGGAGAGTTGGCCACGACGGATTGATGGTATTCGCGCAGGGATAAAAAAGGCTTAGGACATTTGGCAAAATCCCGCGCGATGCTCTGTGCGGATTCAATGTTCAGCATCCGCGCGACCAAAAAAGGAAACGCGATAAGGCTGCCCGCCAGCGCGAAGGCGGTGACAATGATCACATTCATCAGATCCGATTGGAACAATTCGTAGGAGGTGATGCTCCTGCCCAGCATATCCCTGAAATACGGCTCGTTGTTGAAATTGGAAACCGAGGTCATAAAGACAATGAGGGTGATAAGAAAAAAGAAAAGCGCAATGCCGAAGGCGATGGCGTAGCGGATGCGCTTTGCCTCCAGAAACGGCGCCTCGTAATAGGAGGGATGATTCGGCTTCCGCGCCGTGTTGTCGTTGATGTAGTAAAACTGCTGCCCCGCCACGACCCGCGCGGTCAGGTCGGAACCGCCGCAGTAGGGGCACTGTCCCGTAAAATACATCCGCTTCTCCATCCAACCGCCGCAGTTGGAGCAAACGCAGGTGACCGTCTTGCTGTAAAGCTCGATCACCTCGGGGTAACGGTAGTTGACCGTTTTGATGACGCGGAAATTTTTCATATACAACGGGCGCAGCAGCCGCAGACTGCTCTGTATTTCATCGGGTGTTCCGCCCGTCACGTCGGCAAGCTCCGCGAAATCGACGTAGCCGTTCAGATCGCCCTCAAAGCATCCCGAATAGAAAACGGCGTCGTTGATCAGCAGCCGCGAGAGCCTGGAGCAGACGATCATCGGCACCCCGATGATGAAATCAATGAGCGCCGCGGGCGTGTTTTCGGCGTACAGCACCGCGCCCCAATCGCCGTGACAGTACACAAACAGCTGCGTCAGAAGGGCGATGGAAAGCGCCGTGAGAAAAATTCCCGCTATCAGCAGAATGACATTCTTGACCTTTAAGAACCCGATCAAAGAGTTTTTCAGATACATGCTTTTCCTCCCTGCAAAAGGATCCGTTCCCCCGTGAGAGGTCACCTTCTTTTTATTTTACAGCAAAACAGCTCCTTAATCAAGACGGAAGTGTCAGATTTTTACGCCAGCCGAGAACGCGGCGCCTCATCCCCTCCACGTCGAGCACGCCGCAGGCAAAGCCCTTGCGTATCAGCTCGGGCGGCACATATTCGTCGTACTTCTCAAAAACGGGGACCTCTTTTTCATAAACAAGCTCAAGCGGGTCAAACGCTGCCGACGCCTCCTCCGCGACAATGCGGTAGAACGCCTCCTCGTCCGCCTGCATGGTGAACTGCATATAATACGGCCGCGCGGGACTCAGCCCCTTCAGCCCGAGCCGCCTGCCGCAGCGCAGCTTTAAAAAGCGTTCCAGCGCCAGAAAAGCGTAGCTTCCCAGCCACGGAAACAGCGCCCACATCTTTCCGCCGAGGTGAATCAGCGGCTTGCCGCGCATGTCCGCCTGACGGAACGTCGCTCTCGCCTCCGCCAGACGGCAGACGGCGTGACGCATCAGATAGGGATAGGATTTGTCCTCGGCGAGAACGCCGTACATCCTCTCTAATATCCGCGTGTTGATATCGCCCGCAACGTCGCCGAAGTAGGCGGGAATATTTCCCTTGACGAGGGTGCAGTAAACGTCGCGCCGCTGATGATCCACCTCGTCCACCACCCACACGCGCCCCGCGATGGCGATTTTGTCGCCCACGGGCGGCGGCTTGACGATTGTGCCGAGCTCCTCGCTCCCCGCGTGAACGGAGTACTCGATATTCTCCTGAAAGACGGCGTAGAATTTATAGTTATTCACAATCCGCTCGCCTGTGACGCCGAGTATCAGGCCGCCGTTTTCAGTGCGGCTGATGTGGTCGGTCTCAAGCAGGTGGCGCAGCAGGACGCGGTAATCCTCCTGCGTGATCCTGCGGAACACAGCCAGCGGCAGCACGCGCGAGGCGAGCGCGGCGGGGGTCATCTCGCCGCCCGAGGCAAGCGTGCTCATCGTCTGGTGATAGAGCAGGCTGAACGGCAGCTTTTCCGTCCGCGGCGGCTCCACAAAGCGCTCCTCGATATACAGCTGCACCAGCGCGATCCCCTGAATCAGGTACCACGGTATCAGCTCGGGCAACAGCGCCCTCGGCTCGGGATGATCCTCGCGCATGACGAACCACATCTCCGACGGCGCGCCCCGTCTTCCCGTCCGCCCCATGCGCTGCAGAAAGCCCGACACGGTGAACGGCGCGTCGATCTGGAAGGCGCGTTCCAGCTTCCCGATGTCGATACCCAGCTCCAACGTCGCCGTCGCGCACACGGTCAGCAGCGAGTCGTCGTCCTTCATCTCCTCCTCCGCGCTCTCGCGGTACGAGGCGGAAAGGTTGCCGTGATGGATCAGAAAGCGGTCGGGCTCGTGCTTCGCCTCGCAGTATTGCCGCAAATGCTGACACACCGACTCGCATTCCTCTCTCGAATTGGTAAAGACCAGGCATTTTCTGCCCCTTGTATGTTCAAAAATATAGCCCATTCCCGGGTCCGCCGCTTTCGGCGCGGTATCGGTGGGAGCCTCCGCAACGGCGGCGTCAATATAAACGGGCTTTCCCTCGTCAGCCTGGGGCGCGGTGTTGAAGAAATGCTCCATCGACAGGCGCCATACCTCCTTGCCGCCCTCGAACTGCGGGATAACGGTTCCCCTGCCGCTTCCCGCCGCCAGAAACCTTCCCGCTTCTTCGGGATTGCCGATGGTCGCGGACAGACCGATACGGCGCGGACGGCAGCCCGCGAGCCTGCACAGCCTTTCAATCAAGCAGAAGGTCTGCCCGCCGCGGTCGGCGCGCAGCAGCGAGTGGATCTCGTCAATGACGATGAACCGCAAATCGGCGAACAGGGACGGGATCTCCATGTACTTGTTGATCATCAGCGACTCCAGCGACTCGGGGGTGATCTGCAAAATGCCCGACGGCTTTTTCAGCAGCCTGCGCTTCTGCGACTGCGGCACGTCTCCGTGCCAGCGGGTCACGGGGATATCCGCCTCCGCGCACAATTCGTTCAGCCGCCCGAACTGGTCGTTGATCAGCGCCTTGAGGGGAGCAATGTACAGCACCCCGACGGAGCGCGGCGGCTCCTCCTCAAGCAGGCTGAGAACGGGGAAAAACGCCGCCTCCGTTTTGCCCGAGGCGGTGGAGGCGGTCAGCAGCACATTGTCCTCCGTGTTGAAAATCGCGTCGCCTGCGGCGTTCTGCACCGCGCGGATGGTCTTCCAGCCCGAGCGGTAAATATAGTCCTGAATAAACGGCGCGTAACGGTTAAATACTTCCATGGCGGTTCTCTCTATAATGTAAATTCAGCGTAGTTGGCATCCGCGTCATCAGCCACCGCTTCGCTTTTGGCGTAGGAAAATTCGTCCGACGCCAGCAGCTCGGCGACGCGCACAGCGGGGTGCTGGTACAGCAGGTCGAGCAGCTCGATAAAATCCCTGATCACCTCGCGGGGCGTGATGTTCAGATCGGCGCCCACGCGCTCGTACTCGATCCGGATAAACAGCGCCAGCTCCTCGGTGGTCAGCGCGCGCGGATAGCCGTACAGGGCGGCGTGCATCTCGCTGAGCTTCTCGCAGAGGATCAGCATTTCCTCAGCGGTCAGCGGCTCCAGTCTGATGACGGGCGCGAGCATGTCGCGCGTGCCGGGACGGGAGAATTTACCCTCCGCCAGCCGCGAACGGAGCGCCTCGTAGCTGTACACGCCGCGCCGCTTGTCCTCCACCGCCTGCGGCGTCGCGCCCATGATAATGCCCAGGTATTTCGCCTTGCCCTGCAGGGTGTCGTTATACATCGTCAGCATTTTTTCGTAGTTGTACTGGCGGGTGATCGCGTTGGGTATTTTGTAGATGTTGACGAGCTCGTCGATCATGATCATCATGCCCCGATAGCCCGCCAGACGGAAGAACACCGCGAACAGCTTGAGGTAGTCGTACCAGTCGTCGTCCGTGATGATGATATTGACGCCCTGCTCCTCCTTAGCCTCGCGCTTTAAGGTGTATTCGCCCCTGAACCAGCGCACGACCTTCGCCTTTACCGCATCGTCGCCCGCGAGGTAGGCGCGGTAATACGCGGAGAGCAGCCGCGCAAACTCAAAGCCGTGTACCAGCTCACTGACGGAGGCGGTCACGGCGTAGATCTTCTTATCGGTCAGCTCCGCCAGCGCCGCGTCTCCCGGCAGCAGTCCGCTCTCCTGTATGGCTTCATTCTGCACGGCACTGATCCATCTGTCCAGAATCAGCGTCAGCGCCCCGCCCTCGGGCTTGGTTTTGGTCGAGAGGTTGCCGATGAGCTCGCGGTAGGTCGCCAGCCCCTGCCCTCTTGTTCCGTGCAGACGGCGCTCGGGCGACAGATCCGCGTCCGCCACAATAAATCCCCTGTCCATCACATAGTTGCGGATGGTCTGGATTAAAAAGCTTTTGCCCGAACCGTAGCGTCCGACGATAAATCGAAAGGACGCGCCGCCCTCGGCGATGATGTCCACATCATGCAGCAGCGCCTCGATCTCCGCCCTCCTGCCGACCGTAATATACGGCAGGCCGATGCGCGGCACCACGCCGCCCTTCAGCGAATTGATGACCGCCTGCGCGATTCTTTTGGGCACCTTCCTGTTCTCTGCCATACTAACCTCCCAATAGCTCTTTTATTTCCTCTATATAATCTTCCGTCAGGTTCAGCTCGTCTCCGTCGCACTCCAAAACCGTGTCGCCGATTTCGTCAAACAGCGCTTCGTTGATCGCGTCCGCCACGACGGACGGCATCAGATGATGTTCTCCGATAAAGGCGCGCACGCTTTCGCCGTTCAACAGCAGCTGCATGATCTGCAGCTGCACATCGCTGAGCAAATCGGACGTCAGCGCATTGACCGGCTGCTCCGCTGCGGGCGTGTTCTCCTCCTGCTCCGCCGTTTCTTCCTCCGTCAGCAGGCTGTCCCGCGTCACGGTGGCGTCGCGCCGTATCCGATCCAGCTGCGAGAACCGGATTTTGATTTTCGGCCTTGCCGCCTCGATTTTTGCCTGCCTGTCGGCACGGATGAACGCGCTGATATGCGGCTCTGCCCACGCCGCGCTTTCACGCTGCTTCAGAGGGCGTCCCGTTTTGAGATATACTCTGAGCAGCCTGTCCGCTTCATGCAGGAAATCGTTCAGCAATTGCCTGTTGAAATACAGCCGCGGGTACACGCGCTCGAACCATACGCCGTCCCGGCAGAAGAAGCTGTGATTCTCATTCAAGACATATTCCGTGTCTGCGTACGGCTCCGGCTGCCAATAGACCGCGTTGCACAGCGGGTACCACCGCAGCTCCTTTTGCTCGCCGAAGCACATCCGGAAGAACCCGATATTTGCCACGGACACATGGCGGAGCATATACCGCCACAGCTCCGCAAACAGCCGCCTGCCCTCGTCGCCGTGCTTGGTGATCACGGGGGATTTGTCCGTTTTGACGGCCGACACGGCGCACAGCGCCTCGAATACGTCGCCGTCACTGTATCGGTCGGGCTGCTTTAATACGGTGAGCGCCTTATCCTGTTCGCCTTCCTTTTCGCCGAAGTACTGCGCGGCGAGCTCGGGGCGGATATTTTTGATGACGGCAAACTCCGCCATCCAGCGGTGCAGGTAGCGCCGCATCCCGCTGTCGCCCAAGCCCGAATCCAGATAGGCGGTTTCAAATTCCTTCAGCTTTTTCAGGGTGTCCTCGGGAGACGCCGCCCCGACTCCGTTGAGCAGCTCGTACACATAGATAAACGCCAGCGAGGAAGCGATCGGCTGCCAGTTTCCCTTTCTGATCTCGGTGCGCCATGTAAAATAGCCGCGAAGCTGCGCAAGCCGCAGGTCGTGATACGTCGGGAAATACTGATGAAGTTCGCCGTACCACGGCTGATCGTCCTCGTAGTCCTCCATGAACCTTGCCTGCGCGCAGAAGGTTTCGCTTTTTTGGCGCATGGAGCCGTCGCCGAATCGGTACAGCTTTGTCATCTCCTGTATCTTTTGCGGGATCGCCCTCGGCGCCGGCACGCGGGACGCACTGCGCACCGGGAGCGCGGTTTCTTCGTAGCGCTTCTCCCGCACCTTGGACAGCTCGCTTGCCAGCACGATCGTCGCGCCGCAGCGCCTGCCGCTGTCCAGCGCGCGGTCAAACAGCTGAAAGACAACCTCCTCGTCGCAGTCGTCGTCCACCCTCACGCCGACCCATTTATCGCCCTGCATATGGAACGGTTTGGAAAGATAGGGAGCGTGAAACGCGGCAAGCGCTTCCCTGCCGCATTTGATGTCGCAGCGCTCCGTCATCGTGCCGCTCACACTGTCCCATTCGCGCATCAAAAGCGCCGCCCACTTGCCCGTGGACGGATCGCACAGCACGGAAAAGCCCTTGAAGGCGTCCCATTTACGCTGCTCGGTGATATGATATTTTCCCTCGGCATAAGCCGCCAGCTGCGATAGCTTCATAACCGCGTCACCCGATATTGATTGATTTTTGCTTTTATCTTGCTTTCATGTAGGCTCTCATAAAAATTGTAACAGATCCGCTGTGCCATAATCGGGACTTTGCTCTGACATGCCCCAAACATGCTCAAAGAAATTTTCGGCAGGCGCTTTTCCGCCTTCTATTTTCCCTGCAGCGGCTCAAGGCGCTGCAGCACCATCGCGGACAGGTACTCCGAAAAGTAGTTGCGCCAGTAAGAGGGCTGATGGGCGCCCTTCTCGTTGAAATGAAGCGCCGTCCTGTCGGCGGGATAGCCCATATCGAGCAGGCGGTTGTACATCTCGGTAACGTGCGGGTCCGTGTCGCCGCCCTCCGGACCTGTGTAGAGATAGATGAACGGAGTATTTTTGGAGAAGTCCTTTTCACCGAGATACTTCCTCCACACCGCGTCGTTATACACCCAGAACGAGGGCGACTGAACGCCCGCCGTGCCGAACGTCTCCGGGTATTCCATGGTGATGTAGAACGACTCCAGTGCGCCGAGTGACGCGCCCGTTACGGAGGTGTGCAGCGCGTCGGTATAAACGTTGTAATGCTGCCGCACATACGGCACCAGCGTTTCCGCCATGAACCGCGCGAAGTCCCCGCCCATTTTCTTTGTGACGCTGTTGTATTCCTCCTCCGCGATATCGCCGATATCGGGAACCAGCTCGTCGTCGCGCACATATTCGCCCATATCGCCGTAGGTGGCGACTGCCACGACGATCGCCTTGTACCCTGTCGCCGCCGTCATGCTTCTGACCTGTTCGGGAATATACAGGGCGTCGTCCGTGCGGGCTGCATCGTTTTGGCTGTTCACCTCGTCCTGCCCGTCGAGCACATAGATGGTGGCGTACTTATCGTCGGACCCGGCGTCGTAATCGTCGGGCGTCCAGACGTACACCTTCTTTTCGTAGCCCTTGTAGTCGAACGAAACCGGCTCATAATGCGCAACGTATGCCGCGTCCTCTCCCTGCGTATAGGGCACCAGACTGTCATTTGATCGGTACCAGCCGCTGACGCAGGGATTAAAGGCTATTTTTTTCGTGTTTTTGCCGTCGCAGGCAAAGCGGACAACGTTGTACGCCGCCGTGTTTCCCTCACAGGAGAAGGTGTACGCGCCGCCGTCCTCGCCGCACCTGACCATTTCAACCGACTCGCTCTTTCCCGTCGCGCTGTTTGAAAAGTCGGCGACGACCTTTCCACTTTTGGCGCTGTCCCTGAAATAAATCGTGTGCAGGCTGCCGTTGTCCTTTTTGGACGCGGCGTCCGGCGTAGCAGAGGAACTGTCCGTCCGGTTCGCGCCGCATGCCGCTGCCGCCGCCGCAAAGGATAAGACAAGCGCCGCCGCT
>ONEN01000015.1 GCA_900316815.1 uncultured Eubacteriales bacterium
TACATCAGATCCATGAGAATACCTTCCATGATACCTCTCAGTCCTCTGGCGCCCGTGCGCTGCTCCTGCGCCTGCTCGGCTATTGCCCTGAGCGCCTCGTCTTCGAAGTACAACTCAACCTCGTCCAGCTCGAACAGCCGCTTATACTGCGCGACAATGGAGTTCTTGGGAACGGTGAGGATCTGAATCAACGCCTCGGTGTCCAGTCCGCTGAGCGCGGTGATAACGGGCAGTCTGCCGATGAGCTCGGGAATGATGCCGAACTTCACCAGGTCATGCGCCGTGACGTCCTTCATCCAGTCGGTCGCGTCAAGCTGCGCCTTGGACTGAATGGTGGACTCAAAACCGATTACGGAATTGCCCTTGCGCTTTTCAACGATCTTTTCCAGACCGTCAAACGCGCCGCCGCAGATGAAGAGGATGTTTTTGGTGTCGATCTGCAAAAACTCCTGCTGCGGATGCTTTCTGCCGCCCTGGGGCGGAACGTTGGCGACGGTGCCCTCGACGATTTTTAGCAGTGCCTGCTGCACGCCTTCGCCGCTGACATCGCGCGTAATGGAGGGATTTTCGGACTTGCGGGCAATCTTGTCGATTTCGTCAATATAGATGATGCCGCGCTGCGCGCGCTCAATGTCAAAGTCGGCCGCCTCAATGAGCTTGAGGAGGATGTTTTCCACGTCCTCGCCCACATAGCCCGCTTCGGTGAGCGTTGTGGCGTCCGCTATGGCAAAGGGCACGTCGAGCGCCTTTGCCAGCGTCTGCGCCAGAAGCGTTTTACCCACGCCCGTGGGACCCAGCAAAAGCACGTTGCTCTTGGAAAAGTCCACGGTTTCGTCATGGGCAAACGCACGCTTGTAGTGGTTATACACCGCCACGCTGAGCGTCACCTTGGCTGTGTCCTGTCCGATGACATATTCATCAAGGATCGCCTTTATTTCCTTTGGCTTTAAAAGCTCGGCAAGCGAAGCGTCGGGGTTCTTGGGCGCAGCGCCCTTTTGCCTGACGCCGTCGCGCTCCAGCTCTCCCGACTGTTCAAGGATATTCATGCACAGCTCAACGCAGCGGTCGCAGATATACGCGCCGTTGCCCTGAATCATGCGCAGAACCAAATCCTGCGGCTTGCCGCAAAAAGAGCAGTAAATCTCTTTTTCGTTGTTTTTGTTAGCCATTCGTTTCCCTCGCCTTATCTTTTATCAATCACCTTGTCGATTAAGCCGTATTCAAGCGCCTGCTGCGCGGTCATAAAGTTGTCGCGCTCGGTGTCATTCTTGATGACGTCGAGGGGCTTGCCTGTGTTTTCGGACAAAATCTGATTCAAACGTGCCTTGATGTCAAGCATATACCGTGTGTGGATCTCCATATCGGTAGCCTGACCCTTGTAGCCGCCGAGCGGCTGATGAATCATGATGGTACTGTTGGGCAGCGCGATTCTCTTGCCCTTGGTGCCCGCCGCAAGCAGGAACGCGCCCATGCTTGCCGCCATGCCCATGCAGATAGTGGATACATCGCACTTGATGTACTGCATGGTATCGTAAATAGCAAATCCGTCTGTCACACTGCCGCCGGGGCTGTTGATGTAAAGACTGATGTCCTTTGTGGGATCCTGACTTTCCAGATAAAGAAGCTGCGCTACCACCACGCTGGCGCTGGCGGAATTGACTTCCTCATTGAGCATCACGATTCTGTCGTTTAACAAACGGGAGTAAATATCATAGGAACGTTCGCCGCGGTTGGTTTGTTCAACTACATATGGTACCAATGCCATTACTATCAAGACCTTTCTGTTTATTTGTTAGCCGATAATCTGAGATTATACACTTATTTGATGTTCGCGTTATCCTTAACGAGATTGAGCGCCTTCTGCACCTTGACGTCCTCGGAAAGCGAATCAGCGGGAACAGACTCCTTTACCTTCTCAACGTCCATCTTGTAGGTCTCCGCGATCTTGCCGTACTCCTCGTCAAGATCCGCCTCGGTCACCTCGATGTTTTCCTTCTTGGCGATGGTCTCGAGCGCAAGTCTCAGCTTGACTCTCTTCTCGGCGTCTTCCTTATACATACCTCTGAGCGCATTGACATCCATGCCCATATACTGCATATAGGTGTTCATGTCCAGACCCTGCGAACGCAGACGCATCTCGAAGTCCTTGATCATCTCGTCCGCCTGCTTGTCGAACATCACCTGCGGAATCTCGCCCTCGAGCAGCTCGATCAGCTTCGCGGAGATCTGGTCGTCAACGTCCTTCTCCGCCTCGTCCTTCAGGCGCTTGCCAACGGTCTCTCTCAGTTCCTCTTTATATTCGTCAAGGGTTTCCTTGTCGGAAACGTCCTGCACAAACTCATCGTCAACCTCGGGAAGCTCCTTGGTCTTGATTTCGTGCAGCACGATCTTAAACTCAGCCGCCTTGCCCTTCAGCTCCTCGGAAGCGTAGTTCTCGGGGAACTGTACGTTGATGGAGAATTCCTCGCCTGCGGTGTGGCCGACGATCTGCTCCTCAAAGCCGGGGATGAAGTTGCCGGAGCCGAGGGAAAGGTTGTAGCCTTCCGCCTTGCCGCCCTCGAACGCAACGCCGTCCACAAAGCCCTCGAAGTCGATAACAGCGGTGTCGCCGTTCTCGGCAGCTCTGTCAACGGTGACGAGTCTGGAGTTTCTCTCACGAACCTGCTCGATTTCCTTCTCGATCAGCTCCTCGGTCACCTCGGTGGACTTCTTCTCTATCTCGATACCCTTGTAGTTGTTGATGTCCATGGTGGGCTCGGTAACAACCTGCGCCTTAAAGGTGAAGCCGTCCTTGCCTGCCTCGATCGCCTCGAGTGTTTCAACAGCGACGATTTTTACACCTGCTTCCTCAGCTGCCTCATACAGCGCGTCGGGATAGCAGTCCTGCATAGCGTCATCGTAGAACACCTCGGCGCCGTAGAGCTTCTCGATGATTCTGCGGGGCGCCTTGCCCTTTCTGAAGCCCTGAACGTTAATCTTCCTGACCTGTCTTTTATATACAGCTTCAATAGCCTTTTCAAATACCTCGCCGTCGACGCTGACGACAAGCTCAACTTCATACTCTTTTTCCTTATTGTTGCGTTCCTTCAGTGCCATAATTACTTCCTCCGTTTATAAATATCGCTTTATTGTAACACATAATTGCGTTGAAATCAAGTTAAATTGAGCGATTATCTGACTAAAACGGGCATAAATCCCACTTTATCGCAGGAAATCAGCCGCAAATCGACTCCCCTGTACGTTCCTTCGTATGCAAGGCGAAAATTCTTTTTGCCGTGAATATGTCCGTAATAACACTTGCCGATGCCGTGCTCCGCAAGCACATCCATTATCTCCGCGCATTCCACGCCGCGGTAATAGGGCGGATAATGCAGGAACACGACGGGCTCGCCGCCGAGCTTTTCGGCCTCCCCGAGCGACAGCCGAAGCCTGCCGACCTCACGGGCGAGCACCTTGATATCCTCGGGCGTGTCATTCTCCAAAAACCAGCCGCGCGTGCCGCAGACCGTGTAGTCCCCCACCGCGTAGGCGTTGTTGAAGAGTATCTGCATGGAGTCCAGCCGGTTCTCCCGCAAAAACGCGTCCATCTTTTTTTTCGTTGTCCACCAGTAGTCATGGTTGCCCTTGAGCAGCAGCTTTTTTCCGGGAAGCGCGTCTATAAACCGAAAATCGGTCAGCGTTTCCTCCAGCCTCATTGCCCAGGAAATATCGCCCGCTATGACCACGGTATCGTCGTCTGTCACCAGCCTGCGCCAGTTCTCCTCCAGCCGCTGCACATAGTCGTTCCAGCCCGCGAAAACGTCCATGGGCTTATCCTCGCCCAGCGACAGGTGCAAATCTCCTATGCAGTACAGCGACATTACGCGATGCCGAGCGCCGACAGCACATACTGCGGCATGTCGTTCACTTCCGTCACGTCAGAAAAGCGCGCCTTTTTGTCCTTCAGGCTCGCGAGAGGCGCGGGAACGGGCATACCGGTTTTGGCGTTGAGCATATCCACCATGTCAAATTCCGTTTCGGGAAGCGCCGCGTCGGGAGCGACTGCCTGCAGAACGGACTTGGAGAACTTGTAGGGACTGGCAGTGGAAGCGATAACGGCGGGCGTTGTGTCGCCTGTCTTTTCCACATACTGCTCATACACATTGACCGCGACGGCGGTGTGGGTGTCGCAGAGGTAGCCCTCCTGCTCGAACAGTCTGCTGATGGTATCCTGCGTCTGCGCGTCGTCGCAGTAGCCGCCGAAGAACTTTTCGGTGATAACTGCCTTCACCTCATCGGTGACCTCGTATTTGCCGCCCGACTTGAGCGCGGTCATCCATGCGCGGGTCGTCTCGTCGCTGTTGCCTGCCAGCTTGTAGAGCAGACGCTCCAGGTTGCTGGAAACGAGAATATCCATAGAGGGAGACATCGTGGTATAGAACTGTCTGTTTTTATCGTAAACACCGGTGTTGATGAAATCGGTGAGAACATTGTTGGCGTTGGACGCGCAGATAAAGCGCGCGATCGGCAGACCCATCTGACTCGCGTAATAGGACGCGAGGATGTTGCCGAAGTTACCCGTGGGAACCACCACATTGATTTTGTCGCCGAAGCTGATTTTGCCGTCGTTTACCATGTCGCAGTAAGCGGAAATGTAGTAAACGATCTGCGGCAGCAGTCTGCCCCAGTTGATGGAGTTGGCGGAGGAGAACAGCATGTTGTTTTCCGCGAGCTTTTCGGCGATCGCGGGAGTGGTGAAGATGTTCTTCACGCCTGTTTGCGCGTCGTCAAAGTTGCCTTTGATGGCGCAGACGGTGACATTCTGACCCTCCTGCGTGTTCATCTGGTGCTTCTGCATAGGGCTTACGCCGTCCATGGGATAAAATACAATAATCTTTGTATGTTCCACATCCTTAAAGCCCTCCAGCGCAGCCTTGCCCGTATCGCCCGAGGTAGCGACGAGGATAACGGCGTCCTTGCCGTCACAGGTCTTCTTTAAGGATTTTGTCAGCAGATGCGGCAGGATTTGCAGCGCCATATCTTTAAACGCGCAGGTGGGGCCGTGCCACAGCTCCAGAATATTGAGCTGCTTGCCGCCGAGCTGCGTATATGCCATGGGAGCGGGATTGTCGCCGCCGAACTTCGCGGCGGTGTATGCCTTCTCCACGCACTCATCAATTTCCTCGGCGGTGAAATCCGTCAGGAAATCAGAGAACATTTTTTTGGCTCTGCCCTTGTAGTCCTCCTTCAGGAGCGCTTTCAGCGTCGCTTCGTCATACTGCGGAAAAGACTGCGGCACAAAAAGGCCGCCGTCCTTGGAAATGCCCTGTGCAATCGCCTGCGCGGCGGACACAACCTCCGACGCGTTTTGCGTGCTGTTATAGTACATACAAATCTTCCTTTCTTTGTTATGCTACACAGTTACCTATTTTACACCATTATTCTCCGGTTGTCAAAGTTTTCGAAAAAATTCAGCGCATTATCGCAAAAAATCCTGCGGACAAGCCCCTCCTCATAGTGATGGTGCAGCATTAATTCCGCTATCCTTTCATATATACCGCTGTTGTGCATATCGCGGGGCAGGGTGCCTCCGTCAAAGTCGCTGCCGAAGCACAAAGAGCGCTCCCCTCCCAGCGACAGAATGTGATCCGCGTGCCTCAGAATATCGGTCACGCAGGCGCTGCCGGGATCGGCGTTGAGAAAGGCATTATGGAAATTCAACCCGATCAGACCGCCCCTGCGGATGATGAGCCTGATCTGCTCGTCTTTCAGGTTGCGGCGGTGCGGAGCGACGGAATAGGCGTTGGAATGAGAGGCGACGATCGGCAGCGACGTGTTCTCCGCCGTATCATAAAAGAGCGCCTCGCTTGCATGCGAGATATCGACGATGATGCCATACCGCTCCATCTCACGCACCGCCAGCCTGCCGAACGGCGTCATCCCGCGCGCGTTCTCCACATCGGCGCCGTCGCCGATGCAGTTTGCCGCGTTCCAGGTGAGCGTCATCATCCTGACGCCCAGAGACGCGAATGCCGCGACATTTTCCGTTTTGCCGTTGAGCGCCGAGCCGTTTTCCACCGTAAAATAGGCGGTGTTGGCGTTGCGTTCAAAAGCAGCTTTACCGTCTTCTCCCTGCCGCAGCAGACGGATACCGAGCCGTTCGCATTCGCTGCGCAGACAGCGCGCCGCCTCTGTTACCGTCCGCTCCGCCTGCCCGCCCGAATAGCTGTCGGGCAGCCAGATGGCATAGCACTGAAGCTTATGTCCGTTCGGTTCCGTAACAAGACGGGTTTCATTCTCCTCCGCGTCCAGCGGAATGTGTTCTGTTACATGCTTATACAGGGCGTCACAATGCAAATCTGCCACACGCATATCATTACCTCACATAAAAAGCGTTTTCCATATAGCGGATATCGAGCAACCTCAGGGTTTCCCTGTCAACAATGACCTCGCAGACGTCAAAGCGGCAGAAGCATTGCACATCAAATTCGGCGATATACCATTGCGCCGTCTGAATAAGGCGCCGCTGCTTGCGGTAATTCACCGCCTCACAGGGCTGTATCAGCATGGGGGCGCTGCGCGTCTTGACCTCCACAAAGGAAATGGTGTCGCCCTTTTTCGCCACGACGTCAATTTCACCGCAGCGCTTTCTGTATTGACGGTGAAGAATTTTATAGCCGTGCCGTTTCATATATTTCACGCAGTAGTCTTCCCCCGTGTCGCCCACTTGTTTCTTTGTATAGGTGTTCATTTTAATATTTTTCCCAAAAAACTCATACGATGATACGGGCACGGACCGTATTCCTTGAGCGCTGCCACATGCGCCTTGGTGCCGTAGCCCTTATGCTTATCAAACTGATACTGCGGGTATTCCTTCGCGTACTCGTACAAAAGCCTGTCCCTTGACACCTTCGCCAAAATAGACGCGCAGGCGATAGACATGGATTTCGCGTCGCCCTTGACGATAAATCGCGACGGAACCGATAAATCGGGCAGTCGGTTGCCGTCGATCATGGCGTAATCCGCCGGAACCGGAAGTCCCTCTACCGCACGCTTCATTGCCAGCATGGTCGCATTGAGAATATTCATTTCCTCGATTTCTTCCACGGTTGCAAACGCTATAGAATATGAGACCGCCTCCGCTTTTATGACCTCAAACAGCGCCTCGCGCTTCTTTTCACTGAGCTTCTTGGAGTCGTTGACTCCCTCAATGCATTTGTCTGTCGGCAGTATCACCGCAGCCGCGCAGACGGGCCCCGCAAGCGGGCCCCTGCCCGCCTCGTCAACGCCGCAAACGTGCGTATAGCCCTGCGCAAGGGCTTCATTTTCATATTCCAGCCAATTCATTTTAACTCCCCGCCCGGCATCTCTACCGTTATTCTGCCAAGCTTGGCGGCACGGAATTCATCCAGCAGCATAATAGCCGCGCGCTCGGTGTCTATTTCTCCGCCGGCAATCAGCATACCGCGTTTTTTTCCGATCATCTGCAGCAGGTCATAGGAAGGAGTCGCGTCCAAATCCGTTTCCTCCAGTTTAAAGCGGCTGATGAATTCGGCGGGCTTCAGCCGCCTGAGAAAATCGAGCAGGCGGACCGCCAGCAGCTCGGTGTCCACCACCCGGTCCTTCACCGCTCCCGTAAAAGCGAGATGTTCGCCGACAATTTGGTCGTCAAAGCGCGGCCACAGCACGCCGGGGGTATCGAGCATTTCCAGATTTTTGCTGATGGTGAACCACTGGTTGCCCCTGGTAACGCCCGGTCTGTCCTCTACCTTTGCCCTGTTTTGTCCCGCGACGCGGTTGATAAAGGAGGATTTTCCCACATTGGGAATACCCACGATCATAATGCGCATAGTGGGATTTTTCATGCCCTTCGCTTTCAGGCGGTCGGTCTTTTCCTTTAGTACCGCTCCCACAGCCGCGGGAAATTTATTGAGATTTCTCCCGCTCTTGCAGTCCACCGCAAGGGCAGTGACGCCCTGACGGGCATAGTGGTCAATCCACATTTTGGTAGCGGTCTGATTTGCCATGTCGCATTTGTTCATCAAAATAACGCGCGGCTTGTTCTGTATCAGCTTGTTCAGCTCGGGGTTGCGGCTGCTGACGGGAATGCGCGCGTCAATGATCTCCGCCGCCGCGTCCACCAGCTTCAGGCTTGCCTGAATCTGCCGCTTGGTTTTGGTCATATGCCCCGGGAACCATTGAATCGTTTGCATATCGCTCATGGTTGTTCCTCCTTTATATCAGGTGTTTCTTATAAAAAGCTTAAAAATTTACAGGTAACAAATAAAGCTTATTTCCATGCAGCACAGAAATAAGCTTTGTCCGATTATTTGTCATATACATTGCCGAAGTGATTGAACGGGAAAACAACAAACTGCGCCTTGCCGATTACATTCTCCACGGGAATAAAATCTATGCTGGGATAGCGGCTGTCGAGAGAATTCTGGCGGTTGTCACCCATGACAAACAGCTTGCCCTCGGGAACTACAAAATTACCGTCTTCGTTAATGCCGAGGTGCTTGCTTTTTCCCTTGCTCTCCTCCGTCAGGCTGATACCGTCCTTAACGTATGGCTCGGTAAGCTCGATGCCGTCAACAAAAACCTTGTCGTTGTCATAGTCCAGCTTCACCGTCTGACCGCCAACCGCGATAACACGCTTGATAAGGGGATCCTTATGCTCCTTTGCGTGCGAGATGATGATAACATCATTATTATGCGGCTGATAAAACAGATCCGTCACGAGCACCTTGTCCGTGTTTTCGAGCGTGTCCATCATGGATTTGCCGTCGACCTCCACCAAACGGAATACAAAGGTGAGACAAACCACCACAATCGACACGGCAACCAGCACACAACGAACCCAGTCATAAAATCCGGACGCCATTCCGTCAGGATCCGACACCAGAAAAAGCTCCTTGCCGCTTTCTTTCTCTTCCGACGCGTCGTCCTCAAAGATCGCCTTGTATTCCTTTTGGAACTGTTCCTGATCACGGTCTTCACCGCTCGGCTCGGCATCCGAATCCGTGCCGACACTCAAAGCCGAATCAGCGTCGGAAAATTCCCGCTCCAACTCTTCATTCGGCGTTTCTTTGCTCAATACGGTCACCTGCTTTCTATACTGCGTTATTTGTAGTAAAAAAGGGAACCTAAGCAGTTCCCTTTAAGACTATTCGAGAATTACTTACGAATTTGTTCCTTAACCTTGGCGGCCTTACCGACTCTGTCACGCAGATAATAGAGCTTGCTTCTGCGAACCTTACCGTAACGAACAACCTTGATGTCCTTCACGTTGGGAGAATGAAGCGGGAAAACTCTCTCTACGCCTACACCGTAAGCAACACGTCTTACAGTAAAGGTCTCAGCCACGCCGCTGCCTCTCTTGGCGATGACGGTGCCCTCGAACATCTGAATTCTCTCTCTTTCGCCTTCGCGAATGTTGACGGATACCCTGACGGTATCACCGATGCTGAACTCGGGAGTCTCGTTCTTCACCGAGTTCGAAGCGATTGCAATAGTCTTTAATGCGTCCATTTTTATCCTCCTGATTTTACCCGATATTCATGCCCCGCGGCAGCGGACTACCGGCTTCATAATGACGGCTGTGCCGTTTTGTGAATCGCGTCGCGAGTAACGACGGTCTCAAACACTTTAGTATTCTATCATAAACAGCTTCATAATTCAAGTGTTTTTTTTAAAAACTGCAAATTATTTGCTTATCTTTTCTAATTTGTTCAAAAATTCCCGAAAATACGGCGGCAATTCCGAGGTGAATTCCAAATACGCACCTGTTGAGGGATGAACAAAACCGATTTGGCGCGCGTGCAGGCACTGTCCCGTAAAGCTGACGCGCTCATTTTTGACGCCGTAAACCGGGTCTCCCGCGACCGGATGACCGAGATACGCCATGTGAACCCTGATCTGGTGAGTCCTGCCTGTTTCCAGCACACAGCGGATATGCGTGTAACCCTTGTAGCGGTTGAGCACCTGATAGTGCGTAACGGCGGGCTTGCTGTTCTTCTGCGTGACGCACATCTTCTTTCTGTCCACCGGGTGCCGCCCCACAGGCGCGTCCACCGTGCCCTCATCATCACGGAGAGAACCGAACACCACCGCCTCATAGGCGCGTGTAAACGAGTGCGCTTTAATTTGCTCGGCAAGGCTCCGGTGGGACGCGTCGTTTTTGGCAACGATCAAAAGGCCGCTGGTATCCTTGTCGATGCGGTGGACGATTCCCGGGCGCAGCACGCCGTTGATTCCCGAAAGGCTGTCGCCGCAGTGATAGAGCAGCGCGTTGACAAGGGTGCCTTCGTAATTGCCCGCCGCGGGATGCACCACCATCCCCTTGGGCTTGTTGACAACGAGGAGGTCACCGTCCTCGTAGACAATGTCGAGGGGAATGTTCTCCGCCTGCGCCTCATACGGCTCGGGATCGGGAACAACTGCCTCTACCCTGTCGCCGGCGGCCAGCTTCTGCTTTTTACTGCCTTGCTTGCCGTTGACGGTGACCCCGCCGCCTTCTATCAATGTGACAGCCATGCTGCGGGAGATGCCGATATCGGCGAGGGCGAGAAATTTGTCGAGCCGTATGCCGCTTGCGCCGCAAACGAGCTTATGCTCCGTCATGCTTTTTCACCTTTTTGTCCTTTTTATCCGCGAAGAACAGCAGGTAAACCGCGAGCAGAACCACACCGACGGTAATGCAATAATCGGCAAAGTTGCACACGGGCTTGAAAAAGGTAAGGCTCAGATAGTCCACCACATAGCCGTAGGCAACGCGGTCTATCAGGTTGCCGACACCGCCGCCGACAATCAAGGCAACGGTGAAGTAAAAGAACTTACTCTGCGGGCGCTTTTTGAACATATAGATGATAATCGCAGCGAGCATGAGCGTAGTCAGAACAATAAATATCCACTGCATTCCCGAAAACAGACCGAAGGCGACGCCCTCGTTCCGCACATAAGTCAGATTGAGAAGGTTGGGAATCAGTGCCTGCGTCTGCCCGACCTCGAAGTTGGACAGAATGAGATATTTGAAAAACTGATCGGCTGCCGCCAAAACAACGCCGATGGCAAGCGCGATAAATGGCATAGACATTCTCCTTTTTCCGTGGCGCCGCCGCTTAATGACGACAGACGCCATAATAACAAATCGGTGCAATATGAATCACACCGATTTATTATCAATCAATATTCATTACTTTAAAATCTCACAGCAGCGTGCGCAAAGCGTGGGATGCTCGCTGTTCTGACCGACCGTCTTGCTGATGGTCCAGCAGCGCTCGCACTTTTCGCCCTCCGCCTTTTCAACGGTGACGGCAAGCTCTCCGCCGTTGTCAACAATTTCGACCTCGCTGACGATAAAGACAGCGGCAAGCTCCTCGCTCGCTTTCTGCAGGAAGGCAAGCTTTTCTCCTCCCGCGGCGAGGGTGACCTTGGTTTCAAGGGAGCCCTTGACGGTCTTTTCCTTCACCAGCGGCTCAATCGCCTTCTTGACGTCGTCGCGCAGGGCGTGGATCTCCGCCCAGAACGCCATGAAGCTGTCGTCGGTGTCGATGGCAAGCTTTTCGGGCATCTCGTTAAAGATAACGTGACCAGCCTCGTCCGCCTGTGCATGGGGCATATATTTCCAGATCTCATCGGAGGTATATGCCAGAATCGGCGCCAGCATCTTGGTCATCGCATTGAGAATCAAATAGATAGCGGTCTGCGCGGCCTTCCTGGAAAGGCTGTCCGCCTTCTCGGTGTAGAGTCTGTCCTTGAGAACATCGAGATAGAAGTTGGACATATCGACAACGCAGAAGTTGTGGATGCTGTGATAGACAATATGGAACTCATATTTGCTGTAGGATTCCGCCACCTTTGCAATGAGGTCGTTCAGCGTGGCAATCGCCCACTTATCTATGGGCTTCAGGTCGCTGAGGGGAACCATGTCGGTGTCGGGGTTAAAATCGGAAAGGTTGCCGAGAATGTATCTGGCGGTGTTTCTGATTTTTCTGTAGGATTCGGAAAGCTGCTTTAAGATATCAAAGGAGATATTCACGTCGGACTGGTAGTCGCAGGAAGCGACCCACAGTCTGAGCACATCCGCGCCGTACTGCTTGATAACCTCCTGGGGACTGATACCGTTGCCGAGCGACTTGCTCATCTTGCGCTTTTCCATATCCAGAATCATGCCGTGGGTCAGCACGGTCCTGTAGGGAGCCACGCCCTCGGTCGCGACAGCGGTGAGCAGAGAGGACTGGAACCAGCCTCTGTACTGGTCGTTGCCCTCGAGGTAGAGGTCGGCGGGAAAGCTCAGATAGCCGCGGCGCTTGCAGACGGCGGTGTGAGAGGAGCCGCTGTCGAACCAAACGTCCATGATATCCTTTTCTTTATCAAACGCCTTGCCGCCGCACTTCGGGCACGCGGTGCCTTCGGGCAGCAGCTCGGAAGCGTCGCGGTCAAACCACGCGTTGGAGCCTTCCTTGCCGAACACCTCCGCAACAGACAGCATAGCGTCCTTGCTGATGTAGGGCTCGCCGCAGTCCTTGCAGTAGAAAATCGGAATAGGCACGCCCCACTTGCGCTGACGGGAAATACACCAGTCTTTTCTGTCGCGCACCATGGAGGTGATTCTGTCCTGACCCCAGGCGGGAATCCACTCGACCGTGTTGATGGCGTCAACCGCCTGCTCCTTGAAATCGTCAACAGAGCAGAACCACTGGGCGGTTGCTCTGAACA
This sequence comes from uncultured Eubacteriales bacterium, assembly GCA_900316815.1. Classification (GTDB taxonomy): domain Bacteria; phylum Bacillota; class Clostridia; order Oscillospirales; family Acutalibacteraceae; genus Ruminococcoides. The sequence goes on from ONEN01000015.1 coordinate 12,700, forward strand.
GGATCGGAGACTTGCATCTCCAGCAGTGCGGATACTGGTGGATGATTTTTTTGAGAGCGAACAGCGCGCCTGTGGCGTCGAGCTTGATCGCGATTTTCTTATTGGCTTCCTCCGTGGTCAGACCGGCAAACTCGCCCGCTTCCTCCGTCATCACACCGTCGCCGTTTACGGGGCAGATAACGGGAATTTCGGGATAGTTGCGGCAGACGTTATAGTCGTCAACACCGTGACCGGGCGCGGTGTGAACACAGCCTGTGCCGCTTTCGAGCGTTACATGGTCGCCGACAATCAGCAGGGATTCGCGGTCAAGGAAGGGATGCTGTGTTTTCATATACTCCAGCTCGCTGCCCTTGATGGTAGCCACTACTTCATAATCGGTTAGACCTGCTTCCGCCATGGCGGATTCATACAAATCGGTTGCCATTACATAGTACTCCTCACCGCAGCGGATGACGGAATACTCGTAGCGGGGACCGACGCAGATGGCCACGTTGGCGGGAAGCGTCCAGGTGGTGGTCGTCCAGATTACGAAGGAGACCTTTGAGGGGTCGATGCCCATCGCGGCAAACTTGCCGAGGTCATCGGTAACGTTAAACTTTACATAAATGGAGTGGCAGGGATCCTCGGCATACTCGATTTCCGCTTCCGCCAGAGCAGTTTTGCACTCGGGGCACCAGAAAACGGGCTTTAAGCCGCGGTAGATATAACCCTTGTCCGCCATTTCGGCAAATACTTTGATTTGCTCCGCTTCAAATTCATGCTTGAGGGTGATATAAGGATTATCCCATTCACCGATACAGCCGAGGCGCTTGAACTGCTCGCGCTGGTCATTGATATAACCCGTAACGAACTCCTCGCAGAGCTTGCGCAGCTCGACAACGGAAATATCGGCAGAGCTGCCGATGCCCGCTTTTTGTCTGGCTTTCAGCTCGGTAGGCAGTCCGTGCGTGTCCCAACCGGGAACAAAGGGAGCCTTAAAGCCCGCCATGTTCTTATAGCGAACGATAAAGTCCTTCAAAATCTTGTTGAGCGCGTGACCCAGGTGAATGTCGCCGTTTGCATAGGGCGGTCCGTCGTGAAGAACAAACAGGGGCTTGCCCTCGTTTAACTCCATCAGCTTTTCATAAACCCTTTCCTCCTCCCACGCCTTCAGCGTAACGGGCTCGCTCTTGGGAAGCCCCGCGCGCATCGGGAACGCTGTTTTGGGAAGATTCAGGGTCGCGTTATAATCCTTACAATCTTTACACATATTACTTGCTCTCTCCAATAAAATTACAATAAATGAATTAACGACGATCAGTTGTCGGCTACGTCGTAGTTATCGCCGAATTTCAGGTGCTTGAACTTGGCGGGGCGCTTGAGGGGTACGCGGGCGGTCAGCTCGGGAAGCTCTTCTTCCTCGGGCTCGGCAGTCGCCTTTTTCTCTTCCTTGGGTGCCTCGGCGGGAGCCTTGACTTCCTCCTCGGGAGCCTCGGCGGCAGCCTTTGCCTCTTCCTTAGGAGCCTCAGCGGGTTCTGCGGGAGCCTCTGCCTCCGCCTTGGGAGCCTCAGCAGGCTCTGCGGCAGCCTTTGCCTCTGCAACTTCGGCAGCAGCCGCTTCAACGGAAGTGGGATACTTTTCTTCAAGCAGCTCACGGGTCTTCTCAACATCGGAGGCAGTGGGCAGCTCGTCGATTGTCTGGATATGTCTGCTGTACAGCTCAATCAGCTCATTTCTCAGGTCAACGGCGTCGGACTGAAGCTTGAGATAGGTTTCCTTCTGAACAGCGGTCTTGGTTTCGGCATCGTTTACGATAAACGCGGCCTTCTCCTCCGCCTCGCTGATAATAACAGCCGCCTTCTCTCTTGCCTCTTTCATGCAGGCGTCGGACATCTTCTGCGAGGTGATCAGCGCGTTTCTGACGGTCTCCTCGTCCTCCTTGTATTCCTCAAGGCGGGCGGCAAGACGGTCAATTTTATTAACAAGGTTGTTTCTTTCCTTCTTCTGCTGCTCAAAGGTCGCGATTACTTCGTCAATAAACGCGTCAACGTCTTCTGCTCTGTATCCGCTGCTGAGGGTCGCTTTTCTGAAGCTGATGTTTTTAATTTCCTCAATCGTAAGCATATTCTGCACTCCTTATCTATAGTGAATAATTGAAATTCTAATACGGTGTTTTTTCGTTTCTCCGAGAACACCGTTAATAACAAATTTTCCCTTACCGCGTATGGTAAGCGTGTCCTTTTCTCCGACCGCCCGACTGATGTTCTGACACTCCAGAAAATTGTGGGAAACATTTCCCGACAGTATCAGGCTCTTGGTTTTTTCGCGCGACAGCCCCGTCACGGCGGCAACAACCGCGTCGAGACGCAGAGACGGTACGGTGTAGTCCTTTTCATCAAAACCGCGCCCCTTGGGAAGGGTCTCCGTGTCGGCTTCGGCGATGCGCACGCCGACATTGCCAACCTTAAACAGCTGGGAGGTGATGTAACCGCGGATTTCCTCCTTGACAAAAATCACACAGCGCCCGTCCTCGACCAAAATATCGCCGACGGTTTCGCGTTCAATACCGAGCGACATCAGCGCACCGAGGAAATCGCGGTGCGTCAGCTTGTCGCTTTTGCGGAAGGACAGCTCCAGCGCGCAAAGCGGAAAAGGCTCTTCGTCCATAAAGAACAGACCGAGCATTTTGCGCTCCGCACCCTCAAAGCCGCCTGAAAAGGCATAGTCATGAAAGCCGGCGCCGTCAAGGTGACGCCGCGCCAGCGTCTGCTCCCTTTCTGTGAGAAAGGGAAAGAAGTATGCCCTGCGGCGCCGCTCACAGAGCCGCACGCCGTCGTCGAGCTTGGAGAAAAACAGTTTATCGTTATCAGAAGTAGACGCCACTGTTCTCAAGCTCGTCCAGCAGGTCGTCGCCCGTCAGGTCAACGTTGCTGGGAATGATGATATAGGTGTTGGTGGCAACCCTTTTGATTTTACCCTGATTGGCAAAGGCAACGCCGCTGAGGAAGTCGAGGATTCTTCTCGCCATATCCTTGTTGGTGTCCTCCAGATTCAGGACAACGGTGTTTGTTTTCATCAGTTCCTCTGCAATGGAGCGGGTCTCGTCGCCAAAGCGCTCGGGCTTGAAAATACCAACCTGAAGCTTAGCGGTAGCGTTGATGTTAACAACCTTGTTTCTCGATGCGGGGGCTGCAGCGGGGGCGGGAGCGTACGAACGCTCGCGCTCTCTGTCGCGCTCTCTTTCACGCTCTCTGGGGGCCGGCTCCTCGTAATCGTCCTCACCCTCATCGGCGTAGCCGTACTCGTCATATTCGTACTCATCATCGGGAGCGTCCCACATACGTTTGAACTTATCAACTATTCCTGCCATTGGTTGTTCCTCCTGTTTTAAGTATAGTTTCTCGCACCGAAGAGTGCCGAGCCTATTCTAACCATATTAGCGCCTTCTAATATTGCCTCATAGAAATCTGACGACATACCCATTGAAAGTATAGTCATACTTACATTATCTAATTTTTTTTCAGAAATGTCAATAAATAACTTGTGCATATTATAAAAATATTTTAAATTTTTGTGTTTATTTTCACAAACAGGGGGAATTGTCATCAATCCTTTGACAGAAATGCCCTCTAATTGGGCGATCTGACACAATAATTCCTCCAGATTTTCCTCAAACACACCCGACTTGTTCTCTTCTCTGCCGATGTTTACCTCGACCAAAATGTCGCAGACCTTGCCGTGCGCGAGCGAACGGGCGCTGATTTCCTTGGCGAGCTTAAACGAATCGACCGACTGAATCAGATCCACCTTGTCCACAATCTGTCTGACCTTGTTGGTCTGCAGATGTCCGATGAACTGGAGCGAACAGCGGCTGAGGTCGTAGGCGTCGTATTTGGAGAGCAGCTCCTGGACCCTGTTTTCGCCGATGTGGTCAAGACCGAGTGAAATCGCATGGTTGATCACCTCCGGCGCCACGGTTTTGGTGGCCGCCAAAAAGGTGATGTCCTCTCTGCGTCTGCCCGACTTTTCAGCCGCCTCGGCTATCTGCTCGTTAATCCGCTGATAGTTGTATTCCACATCACGAAATAACTTTTCCGTCATACAAATCGTCTCCTTTAACAATTACTTTATCATAAAGCGCAATGGTCTCGCCGTTAAACAGCACGCCCTCGCGCGGAGAGGTATCGCAGATAACATAGTCCTTGGTAGCATAGGCGATGGCGATCTGCTTAAACTGCACCTCGCTGCCGTAAAGCACATACACGCCCTGCACCTTT
>ONEN01000247.1 GCA_900316815.1 uncultured Eubacteriales bacterium
TGTATGCCTTCCTGGGACCCAACGGAGCCGGCAAGACGACCACAGTAAGGGTGCTGAGCACCCTGTTCACGGGCAGTCCCAAATCGCCCGCGATAGCATCTATATGAACAGGATCAGCCGAAAGATAAGCATAGATTTTTTTGGCGTCTCCTGTCAGTTTTACATCCTTATGCTTTGGCGGCGCCTCCTGAGGCACTGCCGCTGCAGGGCTCACCGTTTCCGGATACTGCTGATTTTTTTCTTTTTTTCGCCTTTTGCCCTTCTTCTCCGCATTATCCGAATTTTCTGCCCTTCTCGCCTTCCTCGCCTTTGGCGGCTTCTTCGGCGGCGCGGGCACGTCGTCGGTGCGGCTGTCTCCCTTTTTCACGGGGATCGCGTCAATATCGGCAAGCAGTATCTGATTAAAATCAACCGCCTGCGGGTCGGCGTTTTTCTTGTCATAAACGGCAAGGATATCCATGAAATCCGTCACCGGTATCGCGGTGCCTTCCTTGATGCGGTTATTGCTTCCCTCGTTGCTCGGACTGTTGTTGCCGAGAAGCGCGAACAAATCCTTGCCCATTTCCAGCGCCAGATCGGCGGTAATCAGCGAACCGCTTTTCGCGCCCGCCTCAATGACCAGCAATCCGTCGGACAGGGCGGCAATCAGGCGGTTCCTTGCGGGAAAATAATAGCCCCTGGGCTCCTCGTCGGGAGGATACTCGGAAATAACCGCTCCTTTGGAGGCAATTGCCTGCCGCATCTTTTCGTTGTCCTTGAGGTAGTGGCTGTTGATGCCGCAGCCGCGCACGCACACCGTCACGCCGTTTGCGGCGAGCGCGCCCCTGTGTGAGGCACAGTCAACACCCAGAGCGCCGCCGCTGACAATGACCGTATTGAACTTGGACAGCGCGTAGGCGATTTTGTAGGAATTCTCCGTACCGTACCGCGAAGCGCGGCGCGTGCCGACAATGCCGATGGACAAAACGTTGTCCCAGTCGGGCATGGTGCCGTTGATATACAGCACCGCGGGCGGCGCGTAGATATGATACAGACAGCCCGGATACGCATCATCGTCGATAGTCAGCACGGAATAGCGCAGCTGCTCGCAGCGTTCAAGCACTCTTTGCGCGTCCTGCACCTTCATCCCTGCCAGCTTATCCATATCCGAAACGGTAAAAAGGCCGCAAAGCCTCCACTCCCTCTCTCCTCCTTCAATAAAGGTCCTGATGGAGGGATACATGGAAGCGAGCTTTTTGAATTTCGGATTATTATAGCCGAGCGCCTGCGTCAGCATGACCCAGCAGACAGCGTTTGCAGAAATCATGTTATTTTACCATTTCCCAAATAAGAATCGCGGCGGCAACGGACGCGTTGAGTGATTCCGCTTTGCCGTTCATCGGAATTGTGATGCTGTGACGGCAGGCGGCGACCGTCCCGGGACGGATGCCGTTGCCTTCATTGCCGATTACCACCGCGCACGGCTCCTTAAAGGTGATCTCCGTCACCCGTTTGGCGTCGGAATCGACCACCGCGGCGTAGGTATTGAGCTGCGGATACCGCGCAAACCACTCGGGCAGGCTGCCCTCAATCAGAATCGGCAGGCGGAACACCGCTCCCATGCTGCCCCTGACTACCTTGGGATTATACACGTCGCAGCAATCCGCCGACAGGATGACGCCCGAAACACCGAACGCCTCGGCAGACCTTAAAATGGTGCCGAGATTGTTCGGGTCCTGCACATTATCCAGCGCGAGAAATTTTCCGCCATTGTTTATTGTATCAAAATGAGCGCTTTTGTCAAGTGTTTTTATTACGCCGAGCACGCCCTGCGGCGTCTGTGTATCGCTGATATGCGCGAACAGCTCGGACGGCAGCGTGTATGCCCTGCCGGCATACGCGCACAGCTTTTCACATACTTCCCCGTTTTTTTGCAGCGCGTTTTCTGTCAGAAACAGCGCCTCAATCTGCGCGCCGCTGCGCATGGCGTCCTCGCAGACGCGCAGCCCCTCCGCGACAAAAAAGCCGCTCCGACGGCGGTGCGCGGCGCTTTTTTGCAGCTTAATAACATTTTTTATCTGTGCGTTGTCCTTGCTTGTGAGAGTTAACATGGCATTCTCCGAATACAGCAAAAGCGTTTGGAACCTCCAAACGCCGTAACTGTAAGTTTAATTATGCATTCTTTGCCTTTTCAACCAG
>ONEN01000175.1 GCA_900316815.1 uncultured Eubacteriales bacterium
CAGCTGGTTCAGACCGCCGTCCACAATGGCATAATTAATGCCGTAGTTGGTTTTGGCGTCTATCACCTTGGTGAGATAGTAACCGCAGGGAGCGGCGAAAAATCGTCCCATCTCAACGGTCAGCTCCGCCTTTCCGGCAAGCTCGCGGATCTTCTCGCTGATGGACGCGAGACGCTCTTCCTCAAGCGCGTCCGCCGCGTCGTCAAAATAATCCACCGCCAGTCCCGTGCCGTACTCAATGCGCTCCACCGTAAAGCCAAGCTCTGCCTGAATCTTGCCGATAAGCGCGCTCAGGTAGTCCAGCTCGCGAAGAATGGGCTTCGCCTTCTTTTTCTGCGTGCCTGTAAAATAGTGGAGTCCTACGATTTCCATGCCCGCGTAGTCGGCGCGGCGGCGGATGATATCCAGCACCTGCGCTTCCTCCATGCCGAACTGGCTGCCGCCCTTGACATCGGTGACGCGCAGCAGAACAGGGAACACCTTGCCTCGCGACAGCGCCTCGCGGTTGATCAGCTCCACATGCAGCAGACTCTCGGCGGTAAAGGTACCCACCTCGTCCTCGGCGGCGCGGCGCACGTCATTCTCGGTCTTATTGACGCCCGAGAATATGATCTTGCTTTTGTCTACGCCCGTCTTTTCACAGACGGTCAGCTCGCCGGGGCTGCACACTTCGATTTTATCAAAGATTTCGGGCAGTCTGCCCAGCAGAAATGGGTTCGCCTTAATGGAAAAGCAGAGCCCCGTTTTATCGCCGAAATATTTGCGCACTAAGGCGGCCCGCTTCTCGAACTCGTCCAAATCGAACACATAGGAGGGAGTGCCGAGACGGGAAGCAAGCTCTTTTAATGTTTGTGTGTTCATAGCTTATTCGTCCTGGAGCTGCTCGATCAGCGCCCACATAGCCTTGGCGGAGTTGAAGTTGTCGGGCACCAGGTTGTTGGGCTTGATTTCGATATCGAACGCATCGTTCAGCTCGCCTACAAGCGCTACGATGTCAAAGGAATCGAGCACGCCGTTGGTGATAAGCGCGGTTTCGGTCTCAAAATCTACGTCGGGTCTGAGTTCTTCCAGAATCTGCATTAATTCATCCATAATAATATCTCCTTTTACTGTTGTTTATTATTTTTGAAAATATGGAAAAATAAACGGTTGACTTATTTGAAATAGCCCTTGAGCGTCTGCATGTCGGTCTTGCCGTTGGGCAGAGCGGGCAGCGTCTCCAGGTTGACAAGCTTGCGCGGCACCATAAAGGCAGGCATATTCTGTCTGAAATAGAGCACAATCTCCTTGGAGGTCGCTTCGCCTGTATAGAAAAGATAAAGGGTCGCCTTGTCCTTGTAATAGAGCGCGCAGCAGTCCGCAACGCCCGCAATCTTCTTGGCTGTCTCCTCAATCTCGCCCAGCTCAATGCGGTGACCGAGGTGCTTGATCTGACGGTCCTTTCTTCCGTGGAAGTGGAGCACGCCGTTTTCGTCGAGGTGACCGAGGTCGCCCGTCTTGTAAATCAGCTCGCGGTAGTTGTCGTTGAGCGGATTCTGAATAAAGGACTTGTCGGTCTGCTCCTTGTTGCCGTAGTAGCCGAGCGCGAGAATGGGACCGCTGACGCAAATCTCACCTGTCTCGCCGGCGGGCGTGGCGGTGTTGTCCTCGTTGAGCAGGAGAACGCGGTAGTTATCATAGGGGGTTCCGATGGGCAGCACGGTATCGTCGTCCACTTTTTCGTTGACCACATAGTAGGTGCAGGAGGCGGTTGCCTCGGTGGGACCGTACTGGTTCACATAGAGAACGTCGGGGAGGTTTTCCTGCCAGATTTTCAGATAGCGGCAGGGCATGACCGAACCCGAGAAGCAGAGCTTTTTCAGATAAGCGGGCTTGCCCACATCAAAGGCGCCCAGCTTGGCAGGCAGCTCAACGCCTGCCACGCTCCAGCACAGCGCGGTGATTTTTTCGCGGTTGAGCGTTTCAAAAAGGGTAGTCGGCACCGCAAACTCATTTTTGGGAATGATATAGGTGGAGGCGCCGAAGCTGACGGGAAGGTAAATATCCCTGACAGCGGCAATATAGTCAAGCGGACTCTGGTTGCCGAGCGTATCGGTATCGTCAATCGACAGCACCTTGGCGACCGCGTCGATGTAGCACATCAGCGACTGGTGCGAGGTGATAACGCCCTTGGGAACACCTGTGGAGCCCGAGGTAAAAATGACGTAGAGGGGAGAGGTACACTGCAGCGCGGCAGCTCTTTGGCTGAGAAGCGCCTCGTCGGGCTGCGTGTCGCGGATATCCTCCAAGACAAGAATTTCGCCGTTGAAGTCAAGCGACTGCGCGGTTTCGAGATGCGCCCTGTCCACAAGCAGGTAGTCCGCCTTGATTACGCCGAGAATCTGGTTCAGCCTTGCCTTGGGCATGTCTCCGTCCATGGGAGCGTAAAAGCAGCCCGCACGCACCGCGCCCAGAAAGCAGGCAGGAGTCAGAACATGTCTGCCCGACATCACCGCAACAGGAGCGCCCGCAGGAAGCTTGCCTGCCAAAAAGGTGCCGATTGCTTTGGTCAATCGGTCAAATTCTCCGAAGGTAATCTGAGCGGAATCGTCCTTGAACATCACCTTGCCGGCATACGCCGCCGCGGTTCTGTCAAGGCGGTTGAGAACAGAAGTTTCCATGAAACATTTTCCTTCCTTATTCGCATGATTATACAATTAAATATTATAGTTAAAAATCCATTAAAGTCAATGTTTTTGCGGAATAAAAGATTAATTTCACGATTTTGACGGAAAGGGGGCAAAAACGCAGTCTTTTTATAGTTTAATACCACATCTTGTGGTGCCCGGCATTATTCCTGACAAGCGGCGTAAGCTGTGCGGGAGTCGGCTATGGCAAGGATGGCCGTGAGGGCAGGCTCTGCAATATTTCCGGTAAAGAAAAAAGCAAGCCGTAGAAAACGGCTTGCTCGCAATGTCGGGTTAATCCTTCAGGTATTGCTCAATGATGAAGCGCGGACGGCGCTTGGTTTCCAGATAAATCTTGCCCAGATATTCGCCGATAACGCCTATGGCAAGCAGCTGCAGACCGCCGAGCGCCCAGATAGACGCCAGCGTGCTCGCCCAGCCGCTGACAGCCACTCCCATAAAGAAGCTTACCAGCGAATAGACAATCATAATCAGGCTCACCACAAAGATGAAAAGTCCCAGCCAGGTGATCATGCGGATCGGCTTGATGCTCAGTGAGGTAACGCCCTCCCACGCGAGGGAAAGCATCTTCTTCATCGGGTACTTGCTTTCGCCCGCAAGGCGCTCGGCACGCTCGTATTTGACTATAGCGCTCTTGTAACCGATCAGGGGCACCATGCCGCGCAGGAAAATGTTGGTCTCACGGTAGAGCGAGAACGCCTGCAGGGCACGCTTGCTCATCAGGCGGAAATCCGCATGGTTGAAGATGACCTTTGCGCCCATACGCTTGAGGATTCTGTAATATTCCTCTGCGGTAAAGCGTTTGAAGAAGCTGTCCTTCTCG
>ONEN01000035.1 GCA_900316815.1 uncultured Eubacteriales bacterium
GCTCAGAGCATGGAAATGCCGTAGCTGTTGACGAGGGCTTCTATCTTCTCACCCTTCTTGCATTTCGGACAGTGGTGAGGCTTGTAGCTTTCGTAGTCGCCCAAATCCTTGGGGTCGAAGATGGAGTGTACGGGATGGCCGTCGCATTCGTCCACCGTCGCAAAAATCGCCGACACGCCCACAACGGTGCCGCCGTAGTAGTTGATGGCGTCGATCGCCGCCAGAGCGCTCTTGCCGGTAGTGACGGACGCCGCCAGAATCAGAACATGCTTGCCTGCCAGCATGGGCGTCAGGTTGTCGCGGAACATCATCTGTCCGCCGCCGATGAACTCAGGCGATACAACATAGATGGTCTGGTGCGCGTTCATGTTCATGTAGTTGTCGCGCGTCAGCTCGCTCGCCATGCACGCGCCGATGACCTCGGTGCCGTCCAGACAGAGAATGGTGTCGATGATGGTGTTGGAGCGGTAGTCGTGCACCAGCTCGGTCGCAACGGCTCTCGCCTCGGAAAGACGGGTCTTTTGCGTGGTAACGTCAATATAGTAATTGGTATGGATGTGCATGGTCGCAAAGTGTCCTTTTGCAACGCGCAGAAAAACGTTTTTGTTTTTGGTGCGGATTTTATACATTTCAGCCATAGTCCAGCCTCCTAATATGTTTCTATGATTATTTTACACTATTTCTGCTGAGAATGCAATGGTATTTTGTCAGCTTTCTCAATAAAAATACACAACCGCCCGGGAAAAGCGGTTGTGTATGGTTAAATATACTGTTTATTGCATATTTTCGGCTGATTCGACTCTATTTACCTGAAATAAATATTCAAAGCCTTTATTTGATAACTTCCTTGCCGCCCATGTAGGGTCTGAGAACCTCGGGAATGTTAATGCTGCCGTCGGCGTTCAGGTTGTTCTCCAGGAAGGCGATGAGCATTCTCGGCGGAGCGACAACGGTATTGTTGAGCGTATGAGCAAAGTACTTGCCGTTCTTGCCGCCGTTCACTCTGATTTTCAGTCTGCGCGCCTGCGCGTCGCCGAGGTTGGAGCAGGAGCCTACCTCGAAGTATTTCTTCTGACGGGGCGACCATGCCTCTACGTCGAGCGAACGGACTTTTAAATCTGCCAGATCGCCGGAGCAGCACTCAAGCGTACGCACGGGAATGTCGAGCGAGCGGAACAGGTCAACGGTGTTCTGCCAGAGCTTGTCGAACCACATCTTGCTCTCCTCGGGCTTGCAGACGACGATCATCTCCTGCTTCTCAAACTGGTGTATGCGGTAGACGCCGCGCTCCTCAATGCCGTGGGCGCCCTTCTCCTTGCGGAAGCAGGGGGAATAGCTGGTGAGGGTGAAGGGCAGCTCCTCCTCCTTGCTGATGGTGTCAATGAACTTGCCAATCATGGAGTGTTCGCTGGTACCGATCAGATAGAGGTCTTCACCTTCGATTTTGTACATCATGGAATCCATCTCCGCAAAGCTCATGACGCCCGTCACAACGTTGCTGCGGATCATGAACGGCGGCACGCAGTAGGTAAAGCCGCGGTCAATCATAAAGTCGCGCGCGTAAGAGATGACGGCGCTGTGCAGTCTGGCAATGTCGCCCATCAGATAATAGAAGCCGTTGCCCGCTACCCTGCGCGCGGAATCTAAATCGATGCCGTTCAGCTTCTCCATGATTTCGGTATGATAGGGAACCTCAAAGTCGGGAACGACGGGCTCGCCGAAACGCTCGATTTCCACGTTCTGGCTGTCGTCCTTGCCGATGGGTACGGAGGGATCGATGATCTGCGGAATCTTCATCATGATTTCGGTTACCTTCTCGTTCAGCGCGTCCTCCTGCGCCTCCAGCTCCTTGAGCTCTTCCGCCTGACGGTTGACCTCATCCTTGAGCGCCATGCCTTCCTCGCGCTTGCCCTGCGCCATCAGCTTGCCGATTTCCTTGGAAATCTTGTTGCGGTTCGCGCGGAGGTCGTCCGCCTTCTGCTTTGCCGCGCGTCTCTGCGCGTCCAGCTCGATCACTTCATCCACAAGGGGAAGCTTGCTGTCCTGGAACTTCTTCTTGATGTTTTCCTTTACCGCGTCGGGATTCTCACGTAAAAATTTAATGTCGATCATGTTTGCTTACTCCTTATTAACTCAATTTATTGGATAACTCGGCGAGTTCTTCGTCCGAGTAAAATTCTATTTGCAGCACGCCGCCCTGCCTGCCCTTCAGCTTGGTGACGCTGATCTTTTTGCCCAGTGTAGAGGTGAGCGTCAGCTCCACCTCTTTGTAGAAATTGGGCACCTTCTCTTTTTCCCGCTGTTTGGCGGGCTTGTCCTCGGCGGTCAGCTTTTTGCACAGCTTTTCCACCTGACGGACAGACAAGTCATTTTTAACGATCTGCTCGCAGACCTCCTGCATGATTTCTTCACTCGGGAGCGTCAGCAGCGCGCGGGCATGTCCCGCGGATATCTTATCTTCCTTTAAATACGCCGCTATGCTCTCGGGCAGCCTGAGCAGCCGCAGTGCGTTGGCTACGGCGGGACGCGACTTGCCCACCGACCGCGCTACCTCCTCCTGCGTGAAGCCGTGCTCATTCATCAGCGCGTCGTAACCGAGCGCTTCTTCTAAAGGGGTGAGGTCTTCGCGCTGTAGGTTTTCTATCAGTGCCAGCTCCATTGTCTCCGCTTCGCTCAGCTCGCGGATGATGACGGGAACCTCTGTCAGCCCTGCCATACGGGAGGCGCGGTAACGGCGTTCGCCCGCTACGATCTCATAGCCGCCCAGTGTGAGAGGGCGCACCAGAATTGGCTGCAATAATCCGTGCTTGGAAATGCTGTCCGCCAGCTCGCTCAGGGATTCTTCGTCAAATTCCTTTCGCGGCTGCGAGCGGTTCGGCTCGATCTCCGATATTTTCAGCTTGACGGCGCCGCCGCTGTCCTCGTTGTCGTTTTCTATGAATATCGCGTTGAGACCCTTGCCGAGGCCTCCGAGTTTTTTTGCCATCAGCGTCTCTCCTTTGCAATTATCTCATTTGCCAGCTGCGTATAGGCGGTGCTGCCCTTGCAGTTTTTGTCGTAGTAGATGACGGGCATTCCGAAGCTGGGAGCTTCGGAAAGACACACGCCGCGGTTGATGACTGTTCCGAACACCTTGCCGGGAAAGAATCGCTTTACCTCCTCTACGACCTGTTGGGTTAGATTGAGTCTGCCGTCGTACATCGTCAGCAGTACGCCCTCCAGCTCAATGCTGTAGTTGTATTGACGCTTAATGCGGCGGACGGTGCTCATCAGCTGTGACAAGCCCTCCAAGGCGTAGTATTCGCATTGAATGGGAACGATAAAGCTGTCCGCTACGGTCAGCGCGTTGGCGGTTATCAGACCCAGAGAGGGCGGACAGTCGATGATGATGTAGTCGTAATACTGCTTAACGGGAAGAATGGAGTTTTTCAGCAAGGCTTCTCTGCGCGGCTTTTCCGCGATTTCCAGCTCCGCCGCCGCCAAGTTGATGCTCGACGGGAGAATGTGCAGATTTTTGTAGGGCGTGGTGAGAATGCATTCCTCTGCCTTTGCGCCGTCTACGAGGATGTTGTAGGTGGACAGCCTGACCTTGCTTTTGTCGATGGCGACGCCGCTGGTAGCATTTCCCTGTGGGTCGGCGTCTACAAGCAGAACCTTTCTGTTTAAAGCTCCCAGACAGGCGGCTAAATTAACCGCGGTGGTGGTCTTCCCTACCCCACCCTTTTGATTTGAAATAGCTATAATTTTTGCCAAAGTATCACCTGTTTTAAAAGAATAGGTTTATTATAGCATAGATTTCTTTGTTTTAAAAGATATTCTTTGAAATATTCTCAATTTGTTTTAAAGGTGATACACTGTTTTACAGATTTATAGAAATGTTTCACGTGAAACATGCAACGTGACGTTGCATCCAATCCGCGCAACCAACGATTGGCAAAAAACTTTTCCTGAAATTCCCGCGTTACAACGCGGCGATTGTCCGACGTATTTGTCAAACCGACTTCTCCAAAGCCTGTCGTTGCCGCGACAGCGCAAAACGCGATACCGATGTCTGGTAGTAACTTTATCCGTTTGCTCTCACATAATAACGCGGCGTTTGTCCGACGTATTTGTCAAACCGATTTCTCCAAAGTCTGTCGTTGCCACGACAGTGCAAAACGCGATATCGACGTTTGATAGCAACTTATCGGTTTATTCCCGCGTTATAATGCGGCGTTTACGGCAGGCGTTGTATAATGCACTCTTTCCAAAGCCGCACCGGGAGGCGCGACGCGCGCCCGCACTGACTCCCGCGGCACGCGGGCAAAGAGGCGGGCACAGGAGTGCCCGCCTCTTCGCAAGGGGTTAGATAAGGAAATGGGTATGAGTGGATTGGATGCAGAGCATCCAAAGTGGAAAGTAGGTTCATTCGGCTTATGCCGTTTTGTCGGTCCTTGATACCTTTGTCTTGGGAATCCTGATTGTGTATTCGATATAATTCTCGCTGTCGGATTTATGTGTTTCGGCGTAGATTCCCGCGTGACGCATGGTGTCAATTGCCTTGTTGATCGTGTTTACAAAAATTCGTATGTCTTTTATCACCGCTTTACTTTTTCCCCTGCTTTTGTTCTTCGGGGTTGATTGACAGAGAAGAGCGACCAGCGCTTCCGTCTGCGCAACGTTCAGACTCTCATTGATGATACGCGAGAGTGCCTCGCGCCGCAGGCTCTCATCGCTGAGCTTGAGTAACGCGCGGGCATGACGTTCGCTCAGCCCCGCGTTTTCAATCCACTCCTGTTCCTCAAAGCTGAGCCGGAGGAGACGCAGCTTGTTGGCTATGGTGGATTGGGTCTTGCCCAGCTGTTCCGCCGCCTGCTCCTGCGTAAGACCATAGCGGCGGATTAATCTTGAAATTCCGCGCGCCTCCTCAAAGATGCCGAGGTCGGCACGCTGGAGATTTTCAAGGAGAGCGTAAACAGCGGATTCCTTGTCGGAACACTTGACGATAATGCAGGGAACTCTGTTTAATCCCGCCATAGCTGACGCGCGCAGCCTTCGTTCTCCGGTGACCAGCTCGTATTCTGTCTGGCTCACCTTGCGGACTGTCAGGGGCTGCAGGATACCGTTCTCCGCAATGGAGCGCGACAGCGACTGCAGCTCGTCCTCCCGGAACTGTTTGCGCGGCTGGGATTTGTTCGGTCGGATTTTAATGATTGGGATTTCGAGAATCTTATTTTCGTTCTTAATCATAATATTCAACCGCATCACCCGTGTTATCGTCAGGGTCTGTCCTCATCCCTGTGCCATTATGATAACACAAACAGTGTGCGGTTGTTGTCGTTTCGTCGGTGCGAAGATAATTTTGTTTTCGTGCTTTTATTATTAATCGGTCGAATTATAAGGGCTTCGCTTTAATGCGTCCGTTGTTGCGCGGATATTTGTCGGGCGTGGGCTGTATCTTCTCTATCTCAACCAGCGTGCGGCTGCCGCCCTCCATGGGTAGGTCAAAGCTGTGTACGTTCTTTATGCTTCCGCCCAATACCTGAACCGCGTGTCTGGCGTTTTGAATTTCCTCCGCTGCATTGCCTCCCTTGAAGGCAATAAAGCGTCCCGCAAGTCTGACAAAGGGCAGACAGTATTCGCTGAGCGTGTTCAGCTGTGCCACCGCGCGGGAAACGACGAAGTCATAGCTCTCGCGCATATTGAGGTCATTGCCGTATGCCTCCGCCCTGCCCTGTACAAATGTCGCCTGTAAATCAAGCTGTTCCATCAGCTCCCGTAAAAACAAGAAACGCTTGTTCAGGCTGTCCAGAAGGGTGAGCTGTAAGTCGGGTCGTATAATCTTGATGACCACACCCGGAAAGCCCGCGCCCGTGCCGACGTCAATGATGGAAGCGCCCTCGGGAATATTTTTGATATAGTTGAAAAATGTCAGACTGTCCGCAAAGTGTTTGACTGCAACGCCCTGCGGGTCGGTGATGGCGGTGAGGTTGATTTTTTCGTTCCATTCGACGAGCAGCCTATAATATAAATCAAACTGCTCAATTTGCCGCGCTGTCAGCTGCACAGCGTAGTCCTGAGTTGCCTGTTCGAGTATTTGTGTTACCTTCATATCAGTTTCCCTTGTTGGCGGCGAGCCATATCAATAATACGCTGATATCCGCGGGAGAGACTCCCGAGATACGCGACGCCTGCCCGATGTTGAGCGGCTTGATTTTGTTGAGCTTCTCCTGTGCTTCCAGACGCAGTCCGTTGAGCTGTCTGTAGTCGTAGTCGGTGGGAAGCAGCTTCTTTTCGAGCTTCTTCATCTGTTCAACCTGTTTGATCTGCTTTTGAATGTAGCCCTCATATTTGATTTCAATTTCCACCTGTTCAAACAGATTCGGTTCATAAGCAGGCCGCGTTGTATCAAACGGCGCTAAGCAGGCGTAGTCAAGCTGGGGGCGCTTGAGTAAATCTATTAAACGCACGCCCGTTGAAACAGGAGATGTTTCACGTGAAACAAGCAGCGCGTTCAGCTCGTCGCTCGGAGAGAGGGTGGTGAATTTTAAACGCTGCAGCTCCGTCTTTTTCAGCTCCTGCTTGCGGAGAAACTTTTGATACCGTTCCTCACTGATCAGGCCGAGCTGATGGCCGAGGGGAGTCAGCCGTTCGTCGGCGTTGTCTTGGCGGAGAATCAGACGATATTCGCTGCGGGAGGTCATCATGCGGTACGGCTCGTTGGCGCCCTTGGTGACGAGGTCATCCACCAGCGTGCCGATGTAGGAGTTGGCGCGGGTGAGAATAAACGGTTCCCTGCCCTGTACCTTCAATGCCGCGTTGACGCCCGCGACAAAGCCCTGTGCGGCAGCCTCCTCATAGCCTGAGCTGCCGTTGAACTGTCCCGCGCCGTAGAGGTCGGGAAAGTCCTTAAATTCGAGCGCGGCGTTCATCGCGGTGGGATCCACGCAGTCGTATTCGATCGCGTAAGCGGGGCGCATCATCACGCAGTGCTCCAGACCCTTGATGGTGCGGTAAAATTGAAGCTGTACCTCCTCGGGCAGCGAGCTGCTCATGCCCTGCATGTACATCTCCTCGGTATTCTCGCCGCAGGGTTCAATAAAGAGCTGGTGGCGCGGCTTGTCGGCAAAGCGCATGACCTTGTCCTCAAAGCTCGGACAGTAGCGCGGACCCACGCCTTCGATCCTGCCGGCATAGAGCGGCGAACGGTGAATGTTATCGAGAATGATTTGCTTGGTGCGGTCGTTTGTCCATGAGATGTGGCAGTCCACTTTATTGTCGCCGAGCGATTCCGTTTCATAGGAAAACGGCTGCGGCGGCACGTCGCCCTTCTGCACCTCCAGATCGGTGAAATCGATGGAGCGGCGGAGAATACGCGCCGGGGTGCCTGTCTTAAAGCGGCGGAGCGGCAGACCGAGCGTCTTGAGCGAGAGCGCGAGCTTGGTGGCGGGAAACATACCGTCGGGACCGCTTTCGTAGCTGACCTCGCCCACATAGATTCTGCCGCCCAGATAAGTTCCTGTCGCCACGACGACCGAGCGGCAATGATACTGCGCGAGCATTTGCGTCGTCAATAAATAGCCGCCGTTTTCGGCAGGCTGAATATCGGTGATTTCCGCCTGACGGAGTTCCAGATTATCCTGCAGCTCCAGCTTGTGCTTCATCACCTCACTGTAGCGGCGGCGGTCAATCTGCGCGCGGAGGGAATGAACCGCGGGACCCTTTCCCCTGTTGAGCATACGCGACTGCAAAAAGCACGCGTCGGCGGTTTTGCCCATCTCGCCGCCGAGGGCGTCCAGCTCGCGGACAAGATGACCCTTGGCGGTGCCGCCGATGGAGGGATTGCACGGACAGTTGCCGACGGCGTCCATGTTGATGGTAAAGATAGCAGTCCGACAGCCGAGACGCGCGGCAGCCAGCGCGGCTTCAATTCCCGCGTGACCCGCGCCGATAACGGCAACGTCGTATTCGCCTGCATAATATGTCATGTGTATCGCCAACCTTTTTTGAAAGTTTAGAGTTGAGAATTTATAAATTGAAGTATGAAAAATTACTTCCCGACGCAGAAGTTATGGAACACGCGGTCGATAACCTCGTCGCTTGTTTTTTCGCCCGTCATTTCCAGCAGCTCGGAAATAGCGTCCTCCAGCGTGACGGTCACCGCGTCAAAGGTGAGTCCCGTTTCAATAGCTGTCCTCGCTTCGCGGACAGCCTGAAGCGCCGCCGATACGTTCGCGCGCTGGCGCTCATTGGAGAGAATACCCTCGCTCGGATTCAGACGGTCGGTGCCCGCTATGGCGGCGATGGCGCGGATCAATTCCTCCTTGCCCTCCCCCTTCGCGGCAGAAATAAAGACGACTGTTTGCATATAGGATTTGATTTTGTCGATGTCAACCTGATTCGGCAAATCCGTTTTATTGATGATCGCGATGGCGGGAACATCCTTTGCCATGTCGAGCAGATGAAAGTCGAAGTCCTCCAGCGCGCGGCTGTTATCAAAGACCGCCAGCAAAAGACCGCACTGCGCGAGGCGCTGCTTGGCGCGGTCAACGCCGATCTTCTCCACCGCGTCGTCGGTGTCGCGCAGACCCGCCGTGTCGCTCAGACGGAGCATGACGTCTCCTGCCGCGACGATGTCCTCCACCACGTCGCGCGTCGTTCCGGGAATGGCGGTGACGATGCTTTTCTCATAGCCCGAGAGCAGGTTCATCAGCGTGCTCTTGCCTACATTGGGACGACCCGCAATGACCGTGTCGATTCCCTGCTTGACCGCCTGCCCGCTGTCGTAGGTCGCAAGCAGAGCGGACAACTCCTGTTCCGCCGCCGTGCAGGTGTCGAGGATCATTTCGTCCGTTACCTCGGCGATATCCTCCTCGGGATAATCCGCCCACGCGGACAAATGCGCGGCAAGCGTCAGCAGATCATCCTTGACCTTTGTAATGCGTCTGCGCAGCGCACCCTCCCTGACAGAGAGCGCCGCCCGTGCGGCGCAGCGGTTCTTGGCGCTGATGATGTCGATGACAGCCTCCGCTTCCGTCAGATCGATCTTGCCGTTGAGAAAGGCGCGCTTGGTGAACTCGCCTGCCTGCGCCGGAGACGCGCCCGCCTCCAGCACGGCGCGGAGCACCTGTTGGGTGATGTACACGCCACCGTGACAGGACAGCTCCACAACGTCCTCGCCCGTGTAGCTGTGCGGCGCGCGGAACACAAGCGCGACGCCTTCGTCCAGCTTCTCTCCGTTGCTGATGATATTGCCGTATGCGGCGGTGTAGCCGCTCATATCGGCAAGCTTTCGATGATGGATATTCTGAAAAACCCTGTCGGCAATAGCCGCCGCTTCCGTTCCCGAAATGCGGATAACGCCGATGCCGCCCTCCCCCTGTGCGGTGCTGATGGCGGCGATGGTGCGGTTGTCGTTCATATTGCTTCTCCCACTAACAGTAAGAGCTGCCTCAGTGAGGCAGCTCCTTCATTACTTATCTATTCTGCCGTAAAGACCTGTGGCGCCGCCCTCGTTGAGGGGCACTCTGTCAGGATTAGGAGCAGGATTTGTTTTGCGGCCGGCGTTGTAGCCGCCTCTCTTTCCGCCTCTGCGGTTGTTGTAGCCGCCGCGGCGAGTATTGTTCTTCACCTTGGGGTCGGGGCCGATAACCACGTGACGCGCGGCATTCTCGCCCTCACTCCAGGAGATGGCGCCGTTGACCTTCTGAACGGCGGTGTGGATGATCCTTCTTTCATAGGGATTCATCGGCTCAAGGCTTGTTTTCTTGCCCGTCTTGATCGCCTTGAAGGCGAGCTTTCTGCCGAGAATCTCAAGGGTCTTTTCACGCTTGTCTCTGTAGTTGCCCACATTGACGGAAACCTTCACATAGTTTTCGTTGTTGTGGTTGGCTACCAGACTGGTGAGGTACTGGAGCGCGTCGAGCGTCTCGCCGCGTCTGCCGATAACAAAGCCCTCTTCTTCGCCCGAGAGATCAAACTCAAGGGTGTCGTCTTCCATCTTCTTTTCAATGGCAATTTCGGTGAGTCCCATTTTGTCGAGGACATCACGCAGAAAACGTTCGGTCTTATCCTCTGCCTTTTCCTGAATCACAACAAAGGCTCTTACCTTGGCGGGCTTGCCGCCGAACAGTCCGAATCTTTTCTTCTCTTCGCGCTGCAGGACTTCAAAGTCATATTCATCGGTGTCGCCGATGCCGAGCGCGGCTTTTGCTTTTTCGAGGGCTTCCTCAACGTCGGAACCCTCGCAAATGGCTTCTCTAATCATTAACCGGTCTCCTGTTATTTTCACGAAATTTTAAAACTTTATACAATTCCCGATAAACAGCTTATCGGGAATTGTCATTATTTTTTCTTTTTCTTTTTACTTGCATTGGTTGCGTCTCCCTGAACGGATTTTCTGGGAGCATAGATGGCAGGCACCTTCGCCTCCTGCTCAAACAGCAGTGCGACGTGTCTTGCCTCGTTGTTGGCTGTCACATGGGCAGGGCTGAACAGCTTAGCCGTGACGACAGATTGAATCAGGCTGATCAACGCGGACATGATCCAGTAAAAGGACATTGCCGCGGGTACGCTGTAGGCGATCCAGGCGGAGAACAGGGGGAGGACATAGATCATTACCTTCATGCAGCCCTGCTGCTGCATTGCCTGATTCTGGCTGTTGACCTTCTGCATAATGAAAGAAGATCCTACGTTGGACAGGAAGCAGAATACGGGGAACAGCAGATACCATGACCAAAAGCCCTGCTGACTGGGAACGATGAGAAGATCAACGTTGCCGAAAATGGTAAAGCCGCCCGCAAAGTCGTTGATGCTGGCCATTTCGGAGGCATTGAATACGTCACCGAGATAGCCCTGGATCTGCGGAAAAATTCTGAGCAGCGATACTTCCTGATAGGTGGCGTTGCCGACGGAATGGGTGTAGCCCGGAATGGAGTTGGCAAAGGCAAGCGCTTCGCTGACCTTGCTGCCGTCGATGTGAAGCGTGTTGGTAAGGGGATAGGCGACGGCGTAGAAAATACCGAGGAGGATGATCATGGGAATAATGGTTGTCAGACAGCCGCCCATGGGTTTGACGCCCTCTTTTTCATAGAGCTTGTTCATTTCCTCGTTGAGCTTTTCGCGGTTATTGCCGTACTTTTCACGCAGCTCCTGCTGCTTCTTTTGCATCCTGGCGTTGCCTGCCATGGATTTCTGCTGCTTGAGGGAAAACGGGAACAACGCCGCCTTGACTATTATCGTAAATACGACAATAGCGATTCCGAAATTTTTGAAAACGTAGTAAGCGCCCCAGAGAATATAACCGAGCACCCATCCGATGGAACCGAAAATTTGCATACTTTTACCTCTTATTTTTTACTTCCTTTTTCTCGGGAACGGGGTCATAGCCGCCCCTGGAAAACGGATTGCAGCGCAGAATGCGCCAAATGGTAAGCGCCGAACCCTTCAGCGCGCCAAACCGCTCGATCGCCTCGAGTCCGTATTGCGAACAGGTGGGCGTGTATTTGCAGTGCGGTGCGGTGTGGGGAGAAATGGCGGACCTGTAGAATCTAATTAACGCCAGCAGTACCTTTTTCATTGTTTTGTCCCCCGCTGCGGTCGGACAGGATCCCCAAGGTTTTAAGATGCTGTCTCATCGCTTTGCAGACAACCTGCGATTTTACATGGGGCGTTTTGCCCCTGGCAACAAAAATGATGATGTGGCCGGGCTTGATCCGGTCAAAGAGTTGGTAATAGGAAGCCCTGATAACGCGCCGCGCGCGGGAACGCTTGACGGCGTTGCCGACCTTCTTTCCCGTTGTAATGCCGAACCGCGGCGTGTCGCCCTTTGCCTTGATCACATAGGTGACCAGAACGGGACTCACGCAGGATTTTCCCCGGCGGTAAGCCAACGCAAACTCTCTGTTTTCCTTTACTGTAACGTACTTGCTCATTAACTGAATCCTCAGGTGTTGGCACGGTCAAAGAAACTAATTGAAAAAAAAGACCACATAGAGAGTGGTCTTTTCTACCTTACACCGTAAAAAGCAGGCTCAATACGGTGCTCGGCATTAGTAAGACAACCTTTTTCTGCCTTTTGCTCTTCTTCTTGCCAAAACTTTTCTACCGTTAGAGGTAGACATTCTTTTTCTGAAGCCATGCTCTTTCTTTCTGTGCAGCTTCTTAGGCTGATATGTTCTCAACATGAGTGAAAACCTCCCTTCAAATTATAACCTTGCAATATAGCATTATATCGTAATTTTCCCCATTAGTCAAGCATTTTTTT
>ONEN01000050.1 GCA_900316815.1 uncultured Eubacteriales bacterium
ACCGAAAGCATCCCAGCCGATCGGATAAAGAACATTATAGCCCTGCAGTCTGCGCTTTCTGGCTACGGTATCAAGCGCGGTATAGGGACGCGGATGACCGACGTGAAGTCCCTGACCCGACGGATAAGGGAATTCAATCAGCGCGTAAAACTTTTCCTTGGAAACGTCGTCGCTCGCGTGGAATACGCCCTTTTCCTCCCAGATTTTTTGCCATTTCGGCTCTACAGCCTTATGATTGTATTTCAAACTAATCCCTCCATGAGATTTTTCTTTCTTTATCGGAAGCTTCTCCATCCCGCCGTTGGTGAACGCCCGGAAAAAGGAATGGTTCCAAAGGCAGGCGGGCGTGCCTGCCGGCGCTTATTATCCGGTCAATCCTCTGTGACAACGCCGCTGATGTCAACGGGCTTGCCGTCCTGCCACATTCTGTCGAGGTCGTAAAAGTCGCGTGCCTCGTTGTCGAACACATGCACGATCACGTCGATGTAATCGAGCAGGATCCACGTGTTGGAGCGGTAGCCCTCGATGTGGCTCACAGAGATACCCGCCTGATCCAGCTGATACTCCACCTCGTCGGCGAGCGCCTTTACGTGCGTGGAGCTGCTGCCCGTGGCGATGACCATGTAATCGGCGAGCACGGTAATGTCGCTGATTTCAATAACCTGTATATGCAAGCCCCTCTTGCCGTCAATGGCTTTCACGGCAAGAAGCGCGGTATCTAATGACGTCATAGCTTTATCCTTTCTGATTCAGAACAATTTCGTTGTAGCAGGCGAGCTGATCGGGATGGATCGCCGCCGCCTGCGAGGAAAGCTTCTGCAGCGTGAACTGACAGCTGAACAGCATGGCCTCCTCCAGACTTCTGCGGGACTTTTCGCGCATGGTGTCCGCGCCGTTATAGCTGCGCTCGGCGGAGGTGTAGTCGGCAATGTAAATGATTTTTTCCAGCAGCGACATGCCCGCTCGACCCGTCGTGTGGTAGCGCACGGCGTTGATGATGTCGCTGTCCTCAATGCCGAGATAAAGCCGCACATACGCGCTGCCGCTGACGGCGTGCCACAGCTTGGGGGCGTTTTTTTGCACACTGTCTAAGATTATACCACCGTCTTGGATAATTTGCAACTGTTCCTGTCCGTCAATTTCCTTGGTGATATCATGGAGAATGCCCGCGACATACGCCTTATGCTCGTCGCCGCCGTATAGCTTCGCGAGAAGCACCGCCTCCTTCGCTACGTTACAGCTGTGGGTAAAACGGTAATCCCCCATTTTTTCTCTGATAATTTGTCGGTAATCCGGTTCGCGCATCCAATCACTTCCGCTCATTTCTTTGCCTTCGGCAGCTTGATGACAGGCTCGTCGGGGTCAGGTCTGTACAGCACAAACTTGGAGCCGATAACCTGCACCACATCCGCACCGCATTTTTCCGCCAGCAGCTCGGCGCACTCGCGCGCGGAATAGCTGCTCGTTTCCAGACGCTTGCCCTTGATCAGCTCGCGCGCCGTCAGGGCAGTGTCCGCCTGCATAATGATGTTGTCGGTGATTTCGCCCTTGCCCACGATCAAAATGGTTTCCAGGGTGTTGGCAAGCCCTCTCAGATAGGCTCTCTGTTTACTTGTCAGCATAGTTTATCCTTTCAAATACTCTTCCAGCTTTGCCCTCAGCGCGCGCAGCGCCTTGCCGCGGTGGCTGACCTTGTCCTTCTCCTCAGCGCTCAGCTGCGCAAAGGTTCTGTCGCCCTGCATGAATATCGGATCGTAGCCGAAGCCGCCGTCGCCGATAAACGAGTAGCCGATGGTGCCCTCGCAGATCTCCTCTATCTCGATTTTGCTGCCGTCGGGCAGAATGCAGCAGATGGCGCAGGTGTAGTGCGCGCCGCGCTGTCCCTCGGGAACGCCTTCCATTTCATCGAGAATGCGCTGAGTCCTGTCCTCGTCGGTGACGCAAAGCTCGGGACAGTAGCGCGCCGAAAAGATTCCCGGTCTGCCGCCCAGCGCGTCCACGCAGATACCCGAATCGTCGGCGACGGCGGGCATACCTGTTTTTTCAAACGCGGCGTTCGCCTTGATAAAGGCGTTTTCCGCGAAGGTGGTTCCCGTTTCGTCCACCTCGCCGAGCACCACGCCCGCCTCCTTGGCGGAAACAGCCTCGATTCCCAGAGGATTGAGAATGCGTTCCAGCTCGACAAGCTTTTTCGCGTTATTGGTCGCTATGATAAATTTCATATTTTGTCTCACTCCGTCCCCTCAAACAGCGCACGCGCGAATTCCTGCGCGTTGAAGGGCTGCAGATCGTCCACCTGCTCGCCCACGCCGATGTACTTCACGGGAATGCCCAGACCGTCCTTGATGGCGAGGACAACGCCGCCCTTGGCGGTGCCGTCGAGCTTGGTGAGCACGATGCCCGTAATGCCCGTCGCCTCGCGGAACTGCTCCGCCTGGTTGACGGCATTCTGACCGGTGGTGGCGTCGAGTACCAGCAGGTTTTCTTTGGCGGAGTCGGGCAGCTCACGGTCGATGACGCGGTTGATTTTAGCCAGCTCGTCCATGAGGTGCTTTTTATTATGCAGTCTGCCCGCCGTGTCGCAGATGATGACGTCGATATCGCGCGCCTTTGCCGCCGCGATAGCGTCATAGACAACCGCAGCGGGGTCTCTACCCTCTTTTTGCTTGATGATCTGGGCGCCGCTGCGCTGTGCCCAGATGTCCAGCTGGTCGATCGCCGCCGCACGGAAGGTGTCGGCAGCCGCCAGCAGCACGTTGTTGCCCTCGTCGGTCAGCAGCTTTGCCATCTTGCCGATGGTCGTGGTCTTGCCGACGCCGTTGACGCCGATGACAAGAATGATGGCGGGAAAGGTGGAGATGTTCAGCTGCTCGCCGCCCTCCAGCATTTTGGTGATGGTGTCCCGCAGCAAAAATTTGATGGCAGCGGGATCCGTGACGTTATTCTTCTTAACGATTTCGCGCAGCTCGTTGCAGATTTTCTCGGCGGTGGGCACGCCCACGTCGCCCATAACCAGCAGCTCCTCCAGCTCCTCAAACAGTTCGTCGTCAATCTTGGAGAAGGAGCTGAGCATCGTGTCGATCTGACCGATGACAGCCTTGCGCGTCTTACTTAAGCCTTGTTTAATCTTATTGAATAATCCCATAATCTCCATCCTTTAGTTTGATTTGATGCCGAGCTTCTCGGCAACCTCTGTCGAACGCAGCTCCAAGAGCTTGGAAATGCCCTCGTCCTGCATCGTCACGCCGTAGAGCACGTCGGCTTCCTCCATCGTGCCGCGGCGGTGCGTAATCAATATAAACTGGGTTTTATCGGTGAGCCGCCGCAGGTAGCTTGCAAAGCGGTTGACGTTGACGTCGTCCAGCGCGGCTTCTATTTCGTCCATCACACAGAACGGCGCGGGACGCACCTTCATAATCGCGAAGTAGAGCGCGATGGCGACAAGCGCTTTTTCACCGCCCGAGAGCGCGTCGAGGTGAACGACGATCTTCCCCGGCGGATGTACGACGATGTCGATGCCGCTGGTGAGAATGTTTTCGGGATCGGCAAGCGAGAGAGACGCGGTGCCGCCGCCGAATAACTCCTTGAAGGTGTAGGTGAAATTGCGGTTGATCTGCTCAAAGCTTTCCACAAATACCTCTTTCATCTGCTTGGTGAGAGAGGTGATCAGCCGCTCGATCTCGCTCTTTGATTTTTCGACGTCCTTCACCTGCACACTGAGAAATTCGTACCGCTCGGACACTTCCTTGTACTCCTCGATGGAGGACACATTGACCGTGCCCAGCGCCTTGATGCTCTGCTTGAGGCTGTTGAGCCGCTTCTGCGCCTTGGCGGGCTCCTCAATGGTGATGGCGATTTTCTCCGCCTCGCGGCGCGTCAGCTCATACTCCTCCCACAGCTTGGCGATAATGGTGTCGTATTCCTTTTGCAGGTTGATTTTGCGTTCCTCGAGCCTCGCCAGCTCTCTGCCCGAGTTTTCGCGCTCCGAGGTCTTGGTGCGCTCGGCGGCGCGTATTTCAACACTGCGCTTCTCCAACAGACTGCGCTGCTCGCTGAGCGCCTCAATCTGCCGTGAATGCGCGTTCTGCGTATTCTTTTTATTTTCTATTAAGCGGTTGTTCTCGGCGATTTCCGCCCTCTTTTCCGCTATTGCCTTTTGGAACCCGTCTATCTGCGCGTTCAGCTCCGCCTTGCGGGCGTCGATATCGGTGCCCGAGTTTTGGGCGTAGACGATCTCGGCGTTCAGCGCGTCGATGTCCTTTTGCGCGGTGACGATTTCCAAACGTATATTTTGCAGCTCGGCGGTCAGCTCCTCGCGCTGCTTCGTCAGCTCCGCACGGCTGCCCGTGACGGTGTTGACGTTTTTCTCCGCCTCGGCTATCTTGATATTCAGCTCGGTCAGACGCGCGCGCGCCTGCTCGCGGCTGCTCTTGAAGCCCTCTATGCGGTGCAGACACTCCCGTATTTCGGACGCCGCGCTTTCAACGGTGTCCTTGGTAGTCTGCCGCTCGTTTTCACAGGCGCGCTGCTCCGCGTCAAGACGTACCAGCTCCTGCCGGCAGCTTGCCAAATCGGAACGGCGTTCGAGCAGCTCCGTTTCTATCGCGGCATATTCCCTGTCCGTCTGCTCCAGCAGCGCCTCCGCCTGCCTGAGCGCAGCGGTCAGCTTTTCGGTCTGCTTTCTGAGCTGCGCAATCTCGGAGGCGCGGCTGAGCACGCCTGTGCTGCGTGCCAGCGAGCCGCCTGTCAGCGAACCGCCCGCATTGACCACCTGACCGTCCAGCGTCACCACCTTGAAGCGGTAGGAATACCGCTTGGCAAGGGATGCCGCGCTGTTCAAATCCTCCGCAATGACAATTTTTCCCAATAGATTGTCGCGGATATTTCTGAATTTATCGTCGCAGTCACACAGCTGTGAAGCGACGCCGACAAATCCGCAGCAATCCTCCAGACCGCTTTCGCGCAGCTCGCGCGGCTTGATGGTGTTCAGCGGCAAAAATGTCGCTCTGCCGCCGTCGGTGGATTTCAGGTAACGGATCGCCTTCTTGGCGTCCTCGTCGCTGCCGACGACGATGTTCTGCATGGCGCCGCCCAGCGCGATCTCAATAGCCGTGGCGTACTGCTTGGGCACGGTGATCACGCGAGAAACAGGTCCGTAAATGCCCGCAAGCTTGCCGCTTTTGGAAGCGTTCACCACCTGCTTGACGCTCTTTGAAAAGCCTTCGAGGTTGCGCTCCATGTTGTCGAGAAAGGTGATTTTCCGCCGGTGCTCGCGCACGTCCAGCGTCAGCTTGTCTGTTTCCGCTTTCAGCTCCGTGCGGCGGCTGTTTTTCGTTTCCAGCTTGATGGTCAGCCCGTCAATGGCATTGGAAAGCGACGCTGCATCCTGCTCGCCCTGCGCGATATCCGACGCATAGCGGCGCTGCATATCCTCCAGCTCGTCCAGCTGCGCTGTTTTTTCGTCGCGCATCTCCTTGAGCGCGTCAATGCGCTGCGTCAGCTCATTGATGCTGCTGTCGGAGGTCATGTCAATTACACGCGCGTCGGCGGACTGCGAGGTGAGCATGGACAGCTCCGCCGTCAGCTCCTGCAAAGCGTCGCCGCTCTTGCTTGAATCCAAATTGATGAGGTTCAGCCGCTCGCTGACCTCGGCATATTTCTTCTGTTTGGTGATGATTTCACTGTCGAGAACGTTGATTTTCTCCTGCTTCTCGGCAATGCTTTTTTCAAATTCTCCGACGTTCTTCTCCGCCTGCTCGATCTCGCTCCTGACGCGCGCGATATTCTCGGTGTGGTGGAGAATATCATTTTCCGCGACGGAGATCAGCGCGCTCTTTTCGGCTATTTCGGAATCGATGGCGGATATCTGAGCGCGGATGGCGTCCGCCTTCGCGGCAAGCTCGCCGTTCTTCGTGTAGATGCTCTCGGTTTCTTCCTGAATCTCCTCGAGCGCCTGTTCCGCTTCCTCGTACTGCGCCCTGGCGATGGAGATTTTTTCGTCCTGTATTTTGATGCTGTCCTGCGACTTATCCAGCGTGAGCAGCCAGAGAGCGATCTCCAGCCCGCGCTTTTCCTCGCTGTAGGTCAAAAACTGCTGCGCCTTTTCGCTTTGCTTTTTCAGCGGACCGACGCGCTCCTCCAGCTCGGTAACAATGTCGCGCAGGCGCAGGAGGTTGTCCTCGGTGCTTTTCAGCCGGCGCTCCGCTTCGATTTTGCGGTAGCGGTACTTGGAAATGCCCGCCGCCTCCTCAAAGATTTCGCGCCTGTCCTCGCTTTTGGAGGACACGATGCTGTCAATTTTGCCCTGACCGATCATCGAGTAACCGTCGCGTCCCAGGCCAGTGTCCATGAAAAGCTCGTTGATATCGCGCAAACGGACGGCCGCCTTGTTAATCAAATATTCGCTCTCACCGCTGCGGTAATAGCGGCGCGTCACGGCGATTTCGTCGCCGTTGAAATCGAGCACGCGGTCGCTGTTGTCAATATTCAGCGTTACCTCTGCATAGCCTGTTTTTTTGCGCTTGTCGGTGCCGTTAAAGACAACGTCCTCCATGCGCGAGCAGCGCAGACTCTTGGGCGACTGCTCACCCAGCACCCAGCGGATGGCGTCGCTGATGTTGCTCTTGCCCGAGCCGTTCGGGCCGACAACCGAGGTAATGCCGCTTTCAAAGGATAATTTGGTTTTGTCGGGAAAGGTTTTGAAGCCGTGGACTTCAAGAGATTTCAGTCGCATCCCATACCCCCAGTTCGTACTTATTGAGACTTTCGTCAAATTGAACGGCTACCTCATACCCCATCTCCTGCCACTTTTTCAGGTTGCACTTGCGCTGCCCCAGCAGCTTGGACAGAGATTTGGGATGAACGGTGACAACAAGCCTCCTGCTGCCGACGGCCTTGGCAGCAGCTAAAAAGCGGTCGTCAAAAATCTTGCCCTCGCACAGCTCCTTGAAGGCAGGGTGGTAGTTGTCACCGAGACTGTTTCGCACCAGGCTGTCGGAGTAGTGAAGTCCGAGCCTTATTATCGTGATATCGGCTTTTGCAAACATAAGAATCAGCTTGGCGCACAATTCGACGGACTGCTCCGGCGTATACGGCACAAAGTCGCCGTTTTGGTAGAGCGTCGCCAGCTCCGTGCCGCGCATGATCACGGTGGGATATACGCGCACCGTGTCAGGATGGATCGCGATGAACTGCTCCGCCGTGGCGATGTCTGTTTCGGGCGCGGCGCCGTACAGCCCCGTCATCATCTGCAGCCCCAACGAAAAGCCATGACTGCGAATGAGACGCGCGGCGTTGATAACATCCTCCGCCGTGTGACCGCGTTGGTTTAATTCCAAAACGGAATTATCCATCGACTGCGCTCCCAGCTCGATAGCCGTAACGCCGTACGCTTTGAGAAGCGCCAGCACCTCTTCGTCGATATAATCGGGCCGCGTAGAGAGGCGAATGCCGTGAAAGCGGCTGAGATAAGGCTTGGCAGCCTCAAGCAGCGACAGCATATAGGATCTGTCGATAGCGGTAAAGCTGCCGCCGAAAAAAGCGATTTCGGTATTGCCTGCTCTCCCGCCCAAGTGAAGCAGCGCCTGTTCGAGCGTCTGCGCCACCTCCGCGGCGGTTGGCTGGGCGCTTTGCCCCGTAATATTCTTCTGATTGCAAAAGCTGCACTGATGCGGGCAGCCGTTATGCGGAATAAAAATGGAAATGTTGCCGTGTTTAATAACCCATCAGCTCCAAAGCCTCGCGCGCCGCCTGCTGCTCCGCCTCTTTTTTGCTTCTGCCGCCGCCCCTGCCGATGATATTGCTGTTGAGGTGGACTTCAAAAACAAAATGCTTATTGTGGTCGGGGCCGCTTTCGGACACGAGAACATATTCCAGACGCTCCCCGGGATTCTTTTGAATAATCTCCTGGAGCGTTGTTTTATAATCCTTGACAGGCTTCTTTTTGAAGCCCTTGATGGCGGGAACCACGAAATTGAGAATGTGCTTCCCTGCCGGCTCAATGCCGCCGTCGATATAAATGGCGGCAATCAGCGCCTCAAACGCGTCCGCCACGATTGACGGACGGTCGGCGCCGCCGTTGTTGCGCTCTCCCTTGCTGAGCAGCAGATAGCTGCCGAGGTCAATCTGACGCGCGAACACAAACAGCGACCGCTCACATACCAGCGAGGCGCGGAGCTTGGTCAGCTCGCCCTCGGGCAGCTCGGGGCAGTGCTTGAAGATGTAGTCGCTGACCACGATCGACAGCACCGCGTCGCCGAGAAATTCCAGCCGCTCGTTATATTCAATGTGTTGCGCCTTGCGCTCGTTCGCATAGGAAGAATGCGTGAGCGCCGCCGTCAGCAATGCTTTGTCTTTAAAATGATAGCCTATTTTGTCTTCCAGTTCCATGCCGATTCTCCGTTATTTCAGTGACGCGGAAATCACGTCAATTGCTTTTGCCGCTACATAATCCTTGCACAAACCGATTGCGTTTACAACAGTGATCGCCTTGGCGTTGCCGTGCACCTTGAAAACAGGCTTGGAAGCGCCGAGAATCGGCGCGCCGCCGTAGGTGTTGTAATCAAAGCGGTTCTTCATGACCTTGAGGTCCTTCATCACCAGCGCCGCAGCCATCTTACCCTTCATGCTGCCCGTGAAGATGTTCTTGATTTCCTTCATCAGAACCGACGCAACGCCCTCGTAGGTTTTGAGGATCATGTTGCCCGTGAAACCGTCGCATACCACCGCGTCGCACACGCCCTTGGGAATATCTCTGCCCTCGATATTGCCGACAAAATTGAGTTGGCTGTCACGCAGAAGCGCGTAGGTTTCGCGGTAAAGCTCGGTTCCCTTGTGATCCTCGGTGCCGACGTTCGCCAGACCGATGCGGGGCTTGTCAACCTTCATGACCTTTTCCATATACACAGACGCCATCACCGCAAACTGACGGAGCATTTCGGGACGGCAATCGACATTGGCGCCGCCGTCGAGCAGCATGAAGCAGCCCGTCGAGGAGGGAAGCACCGGCGCAAAGGCGGGACGCTTGATCCCCTTAATACGCCTGACAAGCAGCGTTGCACCCATGCACAGCGCGCCGCTGTTGCCTGCGCTGAGAAATGCGTCTCCCCTGCCCTCGTTGAGCATACGGAAGCCCACGCCCATGGAGCTGTTTTTCTTCGCCTTGAGCACGCTCTCGGCGGTGTCGTGCATGGTCAGCACCTCGTCGCAATCCTCTATCGTCATGCGCTCCGGAGAAATGTTGTTCTCCGCCGCCACTTTTTTTATTGTATCCGCCTTGCCGGTAAGGAGAATATCCACATCAAATTTCTGCACCGCCTCGGCACAGCCCTTCAGAACCTCCAGCGGAGCGTTGTCGCCGCCAAACGCGTCAACTATAATTGTCATTTTACATCACCAATATTCTCTGTAATATAGTTATCCAGCGAAGCCAGCGCACGGGCCGCGTATGCCGCAGCGCGCAGGCGCTTGTCTCTCGGCCGGTTGGCCAGCTCGGGGAGCACACCGAAGTTTGCGCCCATCGGCTGAAATTTTTTCACGCTCGGGTCGGCTATGTAGCGCGCCAGCGCGCCTGTCATGGTGTCGGGCGGCAGCACAAGCGTTTCTTTGCCCTCGAGCAGTCTGGCGGCGTTCATGCCTGCCATAATGCCCGAGGCGGCGCTTTCCATGTAGCCCTCCACGCCCGTTATTTGTCCCGCGAAAAAGAGCTTGCTATTTTCTTTTACGGAAAAATCCGCACGCAGTACCTTGGGAGAACACAAAAAGGTGTTGCGGTGCATGACGCCGTACCGCACAAACTCTGCCCTGTGCAGCGCGGGAATCAGCGAGAACACACGCTTCTGCTCGGGGAATTTCAGGTTGGTCTGAAAGCCCACCAGGTTGTACATGGTACCCGCAGCGTTTTCCTTGCGCAGCTGCAGCAGCGCCCATGCCCTGTGACCCGTGCGCGGATCAATCAGTCCGACGGGCTTCATCGGTCCGAAGCGGAGCGTTCCCTCGCCGCGCTGTGCCAGCACCTCTACAGGCATACAGCCCTCGTACACCTTGGGGTTACTGACATCGAAGTCGTGCAGCGGCGCACGCTCGGCGTTGACCAGAGCGTGATAGAACACCTCGTACTCCTCTTTGTTCATCGGACAGTTGATATAATCGTCGTCACCGCCGCGGTCGTAGCGCGAAGCGGTAAAGGCGTAGTCCATGTCGATGCTCTCTGCGGTGACGATCGGCGCCGCCGCGTCGAAGAAGGACAGCGAATCGCCGAAGCGTTCCTCAATTTTTTTTGCCAGCGCGTCTGAGGTCAGCGGACCCGTTGCGATGACGGTGACGGCGTCGTCGGGAATGTCCGTTACCTCCCCGTGTACCACCGTAATCAGGGGATGCTGCCTGATGCCCTCCGTAACAAGCGACGCGAACTGCTCACGGTCAACCGCGAGCGCGCCGCCTGCGGGAACCTGACAGCGGTCGGCGCATCGCATAAGGAAGGAGCCCAGCCTCCGCATTTCCTCCTTGAGAAGCCCTGCCGCGCTTTCCACGCGCATGGCCTTGAGGGAATTGGAGCATACCATGAGGGAATTGGAGCATACCAGCTCGCCGAACAAATCCGTGTGATGGGCAGGCGTCCGCTTCTGCGGCTTCATCTCAAAGAGCCGCACCGCGATGCCGCGGTTGGCAATCTTCATAGCCGCCTCGCAGCCCGCAAGACCCGCTCCGATAACATTAATAACCATTATTTCTCTTCCGTTTTCTCTTCCGTATTCTCTTCGGTTTTCGCAGCCCGTGAATAGCCGCAATCTGCGTTCGCACAGAACAGCGCGGGCTTTTTGCCCTTCTTTTTGTAGAGAATCCGGCCGCACTGCGGGCACCGCTCGTTGACGGGCTCGTTCCAGCTCACAAAATCACAGTTGGGATAATTGGAGCAGCCGTAGAATACGCGCTTGGATTTGGTGTGCTTCACAATGACGTCGCCGCCGCACTTGGGACAGGAGACGCCCGTTTTCTCCACATATTTCAAAATGTTCTTACAGTCGGGATAGCCCGGGCAGGCAATGAACTTGCCGTATCTGCCCATCTTAACCACCATCTGTCTGCCGCACTTGTCACAGATGATGTCGGTTTCATCCTCTTTTAATTTCAGCTTAACGCCCTCCATCTCGGCCTTTGCTTCCTTGAGGGTCTTTTCAAAATCGCCGTAGAAATCGTGCAGCAGCTGCACCCATTCCACGTCGCCGTGCTCCACTTTATCAAGGTCGGTTTCCATTTTCGCGGTGAACTTGACGTTGACAATATCGGGGAACCGCTCCTTCATCAGCTGCGTAATCACTTCTCCCAGCTCGGTGGGCACCAGGCTTTTCGCCTCGCGCTTCACATACTCCCTGCCGGTGAGCGTGGTGATGGTCGCCGCGTAGGTGGACGGTCTGCCGATGCCGTACTCCTCGAGAATCTTGATCAGCGACGCCTCGGTATAGCGCGCGGGCGGCTGTGTGAAGTGCTGGTTCTTTTTCAGCTCCTTGCACTTGACGGGCAGGTTCATCTCCAGAGGAGGCAGCTGCGAGGTTTTTTCCTCCGCTTCATCCTTGCCCTCAACGTAAAGCGCGGTGAAGCCGGGGAAATCCACATAGTAACCCGACGCCTTGAAGATATAGCCGTTCGCCTCGATTTCCGCCTGCGTTGTCTTTTGCACGCAGTCCGCCATCTGAGAGGCGGTAAAGCGGCTCCAGATCAGCTTGTAGAGCTTATACTGATCGGACGACAGGCTGCTCTTGATGCTGTCGGGCGTCAGGGTCGGCATAGAGGGACGGATGGCCTCGTGACCGTCCTGCGCGTTGCTTCTCGATTTGAACACACGCGGCTTTGGCGGGAGGTATTTGTCGCCGTAGGTTTCCTGAATATACCCGGTGACCTCCTCAATGGCAACGTTCGACACGCGCAGCGAGTCGGTACGCATATAGGTGATCAGACCGGTCGCGCCCATGCCTTCGATTTCCACGCCCTCATACAGCTCCTGCGCCACGCGCATGGTGCGCCTTGACTGGAAGCCGAGCTTGCGGGATGCCTCCTGCTGCAGGGTAGAAGTGATGAAAGGCGGCGCGGGCGACTTTTTGCGCGTTCCGTTTTTCAGCTTGGAAACCACATACTCCGCGCCCTGCAAATCCGCTTCGATCTTCTCCGCCTGCTCCTGATTGGTGATTTTCAGTTTGCCGTTTTTGTCGGCGTACAGCGAGGCGGCAAAGGTCTTGCGGCTGCCCTTGGGAATAAATTTGGCGTCGATGGTCCAGTATTCCTCGGGCTTGAACTTTCTGATTTCATTTTCGCGGTCAACGATAATGCGCAGCGCTACGGACTGCACCCTGCCTGCGGACAGACCGCGGCGGATCTTTTGTGAGATAAAGGGGCTGAGCTTGTAGCCGACCAGCCGGTCGAGCACGCGGCGCGCCTGCTGGGCGTTCACCAGATCCCCGTTGATGGCTCTGGGGTGCGCCATACCGTTTTGCACGCCCGTTTTGGTGATTTCGTTGAACTCCACACGCTGGCAGTAGTTTTCGGGCAAGCCGAGAATATACGCCAGGTGCCATGAGATCGCCTCTCCCTCGCGGTCGGGGTCCGTTGCGAGGTAGACGCTGTCGCTCTGCTCGGCAAGTCCCTTGAGTTCCTTGACGAGCTTTTCTTTTCCTTTGATTATATCGTACTTGGGAGCGAAATCGTTCTTGATGTCAACGCTGAGTCTTGCCTTCGGCAGATCGCGCACATGCCCCATGGAGGCGACGACTTCATAATTACTGCCCAAATATTTTTTAATTGTCTTTGCTTTGGCGGGCGACTCCACAATGACCAAATCTGACATGTATTTCCTCCTATTATTTAAG
>ONEN01000064.1 GCA_900316815.1 uncultured Eubacteriales bacterium
CCGCGCTTGAACACTTCCTTGAGGAACATCTTGCACAGGGTGGTGGGCAGCTGATAGATCAGGCGCGCGATGCCGAGGTTGTCGTAGCTGACGATGGTGCGCTCGGTGTCGAACACCTTGGCTACCTCCAGCGCGGACTGGGCTTCCTTGAAGGAGCGCGCCAGGTCCTTGATGCCGGTGACGGTGGTGCCGATGCCCACGACGCAGTGGGTGTAGAACTCGCTGGAGAGGGTGTCGGAGATGGAGCTTGCCAGCTTTTCGAGGTCTCTGCCGTCGGTGTCGGGCTTGACCTCCTTGACAAGGGCGATCTCCTCCTCGTTGATATTAATGACAAAATCCTTGGATTTGTCGGGAAACAGGTTCTGAACGATGTCGTAAGCGGAAACGTCGGTGCGCGACACGATTTTAATGAGCAGGCAGACGCGGGCGACCTCGCTGTTGAAGTGCAGCTCTCTTGCCTTGAGGTAGATGTCGCCGGGCAGGATGTTGTCCATAATGACGTTCTTGATGAAGTTGGAACGGTCATATTTTTCATCATAGTACTGCTTGATGCTGGCAAAGCTGACGGACAAAAGCTGCGCGTACTTCTGCGCATATTCGTCGGTGCCCTGCACAAAGACGGCGTAATCATATTTTGCGCTGCTGCCGAAGGACCTGTAGGTGTAGCCGTTGATCACAAAGGGAGCGGTGGAGCTGAGGGTCTCGGAGTTGATGCTCTCGTTCACCTCGCCGATTTTGCCGAGCTCCGAGCACGCGATAACCACGGAGGTTTCGTCGATAACACCGATTGTTCTGTCGACGGCATCTTTCATCTGATGCACAATACCCTGAAATAATCTGTTTGACATAGTTCTTACCTCTTTTTCCTGCATATTATTAACCAAATGTAACGATTACATTGCTTCTCATATACATATTACACAAAAACGCAGAAAAAATCAACCTCTATCAACAAATTTTTTCGTTTTTTTTTAGATATATTAACCATTATCAGCGGTTCCCTGCCGCTTTTGCACCCAGTGTACCACACATTTGTGACAGAAATGTGACAAATCGGTAACAGCGTCGGTTTATGAAAAATATTCCGCCGCCGCTCGGGACTGAAAAAGTACCGATTTGTTATTTTGCATAAATTGAAGTTTGCATTTTTTTGCTATTTCTACAAAAATAAAATTTTTGATAAAAAGGTGTGGATTTTTCGCATATTTATGTTATTATATTACCCAGGGAGAATAATACCGT
Organism: uncultured Eubacteriales bacterium; assembly: GCA_900316815.1. Classification (GTDB taxonomy): domain Bacteria; phylum Bacillota; class Clostridia; order Oscillospirales; family Acutalibacteraceae; genus Ruminococcoides. The sequence continues at coordinate 1,243 of ONEN01000064.1, forward strand.
TCTCCGCGAGAATACCGAGGTGCTATTATGAGTTGCGACAAAATCATTACCATCACAAGACAGTACGGCTCCGGCGGCCATGACATCGGCAAGCTGCTCTCCGAAAGGCTCGGCATACCGTTTTATGACAAGGAACTGATTTCGCTTGCCGCGAAAAAAAGCGGCGTCAGTCCCGAGGTATTCGCACAGGCTGATGAAAGAATGTCCAACAGCCTGCTCTATACCCTGTCCACGGGATTATATAACTACGGCAACGGCTTTTCGGCAATGGGAGACCTTCCCATGAACGACAGGCTCTACATTTTACAGCATAAGATCATCAAGGAAAAAGCGGAAAAAGAAGTTTTTGTTGTTGTTGGAAGATGCGCGGACTATATTCTCAAGGAATATGATAATGTTGTAAGGGTGTTTGTCTACGCCGATTTGGATGTAAGAGCCAGACGCGCCGTGGAGCGTCAGGACATCGAAGCGTCAAGAGCCCGTCAGGCAGTGTCCAAGGTGGACAAGAACAGAGCAAACTACTACAGTTTTTATTCAGGACAAAAATGGGGTGCGCCCGAGAACTATGACTTGTGCCTTAACAGCACGAAGCTCAGCGTTGAGCAGGCGGCAGATCTGATTATCGACTACTTAAAAATTACCGGCAATAAGTCATAATCGCGCCCGCTCCTGAATATACTGTTATTATGAATTCAGGAGGTGTGACTATGAAACTGATCGTTATGGATTTGGACGATTTCATCTTCGGCAACGAAGAGTGGCATCCCAGCGAGAGGTAACCGCAAGCACGGAACTGCATATGCGTAATCCGGTGTTAACGTTGTTAATCCGTTGAGATAGAAGGGCGGCTCCCCTGCCCGTGAAGAACAAAGGAGCCGGCCGGCCATGGCAAAACTAAATACAGAATGATAAGACGTGTCGTGCTAAGCGGCACGTCTTTTCTTTTCCGCCGAGTGCCGGCGCGTGTCGCGCCTCCCGGTGCGGCTCTGGAAAAGACGGTTTGACAAAACGTCGGACTAACGCCGCGTCATAACGCGGGAGCAGGTGGGTAAGTTGCTAACAAACGTTATCTGCGCGGGTAAAGCGCCCTCGGCGCACGCCGCATCATAACGCGGGAGCAGGTGGTTAAGTTGCTATCATACGTCGAAAGCGCGGATTGACAGCCGAGGCACTCGGCCGAGGTCATGAATTGTCGCTTGCGGCGACGTGAATTGACCTGCGGTCATGAATTTTCCGCCCCGATGAAGGAAAGCGGGTCGGCGTAGGTGTTGTTGACGCGGACATAGACATGAATGTGGTTCTTGTCGTCCGACTCGACGGGCACCACGCCGATGGTGCCTATTTTATCGCCGCGCTCCAGCTTGTCGCCCTGCTTCACGTTCACATTCCCCAAGCCGCTGTAGCCGACGATGACGTTGTTCACGGTCACCTCTGCGGTCTTGCCGTACATCTTGTCCTCCGTTACCTTCGTCACCTCGCCGCCGAGCATGGCGTATACATCGTCGCCCAGCGAGCCGTCAAAGTCGATGCCCGTGTGCGGCTTCCATGTGTTGAGCACCTTGTTGTAGACGCTCTCCTTGCTGTATTCGCGCAGCACATGCCCCGTCTTGGTGGGCATACTCAGGCTCACATCAGCCGCCAGCATGGTCTCCAGCGCGTCCCCTCTCTCCGTGTCGCCGCTGTCGGGCGCGTCTGTTTCCGCAGGAGAAGTCATTGCCTCCGTTGCGGTTTCCTCCGCCTCGTCCGCTGCGCTGCGTTCAACAAGCGCGCTGCTTTTGAACGTCGGCACAGGCACCGTCACCTGTGTGACGGGCTGGTTGACGACCGCCACCTTCGTTTCGGTGGTGGAGACGACGGATGTCTTTTTGACGTCCGTCACCGTGCTGTATGTGGAATACACCGCCATACAAACGGCTACCAGACAAATGGCAAGCGCCGTGTAAAAGCCGATTCTCTCACGGCGGCTCTTTTGCGTGTTACTGTAATATCTGCTCATAAAAAAGCACCTCCGCCGTTAGTATGCGCAGCGGCGGAGGCAGATATGCAAACGAAACAGGCTTTTCCGTCAGAATATCATCGGCACGTTGGATTTATTTTTTCCCGCCCGACGGAATATAACAGATTTTGCGGGACAAACTGATTATGATAGGTTTGTCCTGTTTTTTTAACGGCAACGACACTGTTATTTTTCGGAAGGATGTGCAATATGGTTGAAACAGAATACGCCGACAACGTGCTGACCGCCTTTCTCGCGGGCGAGATCGACCACGACCGCGCCGCAGATATCCGCATGTGCGTGGACGGCATGGCGCAGTCGCTGCGGCCGCGTCTGCTCTGCCTGGACTTCGGGCGCGTCAGCTTTATGGATTCGTCGGGAGTGGGACTGGTGATGGGGCGCTACCGCCAGATGAAGCTGCTCGGCGGCTCGCTGCGCGTCAAAAACTACTCCGACAGTCTCTACCGCATTTTCGCGATGTCGGGGCTGGAGGGCTTGGGGGTGCTGCAATGAAAACCGTCAACGAGATGAAGCTGAGCTTCCCGTCCAAAAGCTGCAACGAGGCGTTCGCGCGCAGCGCGGTGTCGGCGTTTATTATGAACCTCGACCCCACGCTCAACGAGCTGAGCGACCTCAAAACCGCCGTTTCGGAGGCGGTGACCAACTGCATCGTCCACGGCTACCGCCGCCGCAGCGGCACGGTCTACATAAGCGGCAGGATCCTCGAGGGCGGCAGGGTCACGGTGAAGATACGCGACAAGGGCTGCGGCATTGCAGACGTGGCGCAGGCGATGCAGCCGCTGTTCACTACCGCCGCGGACGAGGAACGCGCGGGGCTGGGCTTTGCGGTGATGCAGAGCTTCTGCGACAGGGTGCGCGTCCGCTCCGCGCCCGACAAGGGCACCACCGTCACCCTTGAAAAGCAGATCGGCGGCGATGAATGAGCGCGACCGCCTCGCGGAAAAGCATCTGGGCATGGTGCACGCCCTCTGCAAGCGCTTCGCCGGCAAGGGCGTGGAGTACGAGGAGCTGTACGCGGCGGGCTGTCTGGGGCTTGCCAAGGCGCTTGACCGCTTTGATGAAAGCCGCGGGCTGCAGTTTTCCACCTACGCCTTCCCCGTGATCGCGGGGGAAATCAAGCAACTGTTCCGCGACGGCGGCGCCGTCAGGGTCAGCCGCTCCCTGCGCGCGCTCGCGGTGAAGATTCAGCAAATCAGCGGCGCATACGAGCGGCAGCACGGCAGAGAGCCGACCGTGAGGCAAATCGCGGAGCTGCTGGGCGTGTCTCCCGAAAAAATCGCCGAGGCTGTCGGCAGCACGCGCGCGCCGCTGTCCCTCACCGCCGACGGAGACGGCGAATCCTCCGCGCAGCTCGACCTCCCCGCGCCCGATATGCAGGACGCCGTCACCGACCGTCTCAGCCTGCATGCGGCGATCGGGGCGCTGGACGGCGACGACCGCAGGCTCATCCGCCTGCGCTACTATCAGGGCAAAACGCAGACCGAGACCGCGCGGCTGCTCGGCGCCACGCAGGTGCAGATTTGCCGCCGCGAGAAGAAAATTCTGGCGCGGCTGCGGCGGGCTTTTTCGTAAAAGGGTTGCCGATTACGGACAATTCCTTCAAATGGAATAAATAATGCGCTGTTTTTTTGTAAAAAAATGCAAAAAACACTTGCATTCTGTTCACTGTTATAGTATTATATTAAAGTGCATTTGCAAGTTTTACGTTTTTAATATTCATTCTAATCAACAGTGAAGGGATTGTTTTTATGAAAGTATTGGTAATCAACGCCGGCAGCTCGTCGCTGAAATATCAGCTGATCGACATGACCGATGAGAGCGTTCTGGCAAAAGGAAACTGTGAAAGAATCGGCACCGACGGTGCTTTTATCGGCTTTAAGGCTCCCGACGGCGGCAAGATCGAGCGCAAGACGGAAATGAAAAACCACACTCAGGCGTTTGAAGCGGTCAAGGACGCCCTGCTCGACCCCGAGTTCGGCGCTATCAAGGACCTCAGCGAGGTAACCGCCATCGGTCACCGCGTGGTACAGGGCGGCGCTTATTTTGACCGCTCCGTGCTGATCGACGCCGACGTTCTCGGTAAAATCAGAGAGCTGTCTCCCCTGGCGCCCCTGCACAATCCCGCTCACATTCAGGGCATCGACGCTTGCACCGCGGTATTCGGCAAGGATATTCCGCAGGTCGCCGTGTTCGACACCGCGTTCCATCAGACCATGCCCGACAAGGCGTATATGTTCGCCGTTCCCTATGAGTACTATGAGAAGTACGGCGTGAGAAAGTACGGCTTTCACGGCACCTCTCACCGCTATGTCAGCGCCAGAATGGCGGAGCTGATGGGCAAGCCCATTGAGGAGCTCAAGATCATCACCTGCCACATCGGCAACGGCTCCTCCATCACCGCCGTCAAATACGGCAAGGTCGTGGACACCACCATGGGTCTCACTCCCCTGGGCGGCTTTTTGATGGGCACCCGCTCCGGCTCCCTCGACCCCTCCGTCGTCACCTTCATCGGTGAAAAGGAAGGGCTGACCATGCAGGAGATGTCCGACATGCTCAACAAGAAGTCCGGTCTGCTCGGCGTTTCGGGCGTTTCCTCCGATGACAGAGACGTTACCGCCGCCGAAAAAGAGGGCAACCCCAGAGCCAGGCTCGCGCATGATATGCTCTACTATCAGATTGCGCAGTATGTCGGCAGCTACTATGTCGCCATGGGCGGCTGCGACGCGATCGTATTCACCGCAGGTCTGGGCGAGAACCAGCCGATCCTGCGTGAGAAGGTCTGCGACTACCTCACCTGCCTCGGCGTTGACCTCGACAAGGACGTCAACAACGCCACCATCCACGGCAAGCAGGGTATGCTCACCAAGCCCGAATCCAAAATCAGGGTCGAGCTGATCGCCACCGACGAGGAAATGGTTATCGCCAGAGATACCAAGGCGATCGTCGAAGCGCTTTAATCATTCATACTCCTACATCAAAAAAACAAACGCATCCGTGCAAGCCTGTGCTTCTGCGGATGCGTTTTTTGCTTTACAGGAAACTTCTTTCCCGCCGTTGATAAGGCGTTGAAAGACGAACGTTTCCATAGGCGGGAGAGGGCGCCCGCCGGCGCTTTTTTGCTTATGCGGTTACTGCCTGCTGAATTCGTGTCTGTCGCTGATAACGGTTTCTTCCGTGTCGCGGAACAGCAGCGAAACACACCAGATGGCAGCCAGCGCCACCACGATATAGATAATGCGGCTGATAACGCCGTTTTGACCGCCGCCGATAAAGGCAACCAGATCGAACTGAAAAATACCGATGCTGCCCCAGTTCAGGCCGCCGATAATCAAAAGCGTCAACGCTATTTTATCTAACATTCCAAAGCCTCCTTACAGAATGATGATACTAGTGTTGACGGATTTCTCTTGATTATGCAGTTTTACAATTTTACAATTTTACATTTTTAAAATTTCAATTCAAAACAAACAGCAGGCCGATGATCACCACGCCCAGACCGATGACCGCGCCGCCGAAAATGCGGCTCAGCTTGATAGCCTTTTTGAGCTTGTGCTTTTTGATCATGCCCTCGGTGGGAAACGGCAGTGCGATGAGCATGATTCCCAGAATCAGGCAGGACAGCGTGGACACCACCACGCCCACAGGCGGATTAAAGGCGGCAAAAAACAAGCCGACGGGAATGCCGAACACACAGATGGTGTTGACAATCAAAAATATCTTTGAAAACCGCTCGCTCCGCCGATGGAAGCGAATGGCCTCCCGCTCGCATTCATCGCAGCAGTACTGCTCAAAATAGGTGATTTCCTTGGCGCAATAGTCACATTTTTTCATAGCTTTCCCTCTTTCTTTTCCTATTATAGCACGGTTTGCCGGGGATTTCAACTCATTTATTGTCAACTTATCAGATAAATTGGGTTGACAATCTATCTATCAAGTGCTATAATGTCAACAGTTTTAAAAAAAGAGGTTGACAATATGGCAAACGCAAAAACCAATATCAAACAAACCACCATCGACATGTGCCGCATAGCGGTATGCGCGGCGCTGCTGTGCGTGCTCTCGCCGCTGTCGGTTCCCACGCCGTTCGGCGTCGGCTTTACGCTGCAGGTGCTGATCGTCCTGCTGACGGCGCTGCTGCTCAAGCCGCTGCACGCGCTGGCGGCGCAGGGCATTTATACGCTGCTGGGCATTGTGGGGCTGCCCGTGTTCTCGAATTATCAGAGCGGCTTCGGCGTCATAGCGGGACCGACGGGCGGCTTTATCATCGGCTTCATCATTGCGAGCTTCTGCGTGAGCCTGCTCAAGGGCAGTGCGGACGGCAAGCGGGCGATCGTGCGCTATTTGCTGACGGCGATACTTGTCGGCATTCCCTGCATCTATCTGCCGGGCATTTTCGGCTTTATGCTCGCAACGGGCAGAGATTTCGTGACGGCGTTCACGCTGGTAGCGGCGACCTTTATTCCGATCGATCTGATCAAATGCACCGCCGCCGCCCTCCTCGCCCTCCCCGTAAACAGGGCGCTGGAACGCGGGTCAATTGAAAATTGAGAATTATGGTCGGGAAGACAGGTTTGCATTTCACAAGCCTTTCATTCCCGACCGAATTTTTATATATGGATTCGGGCAGACGACGTTGTTCAAAAGCCATGCTATCTGCCCGACCGAAATTGTCCATTGTCCATTGTCAATTGTCCATTGTCAATTGTCCATTGTCAATTGTCAATTCCAAACTCAAAATTCAAAACCCAAAAGCCTGTCTACGGTGTCCTCAATGGTGTCCCCTGCCTCCGTCCTGACGGTCATATCCGCGTATCGCTCGTAAAGCGGTCTGCGGTCGCGGTAGACGTCCGCCAGCGTTTCGTTGGGATGGAACACAATGCCGCGCGTTTTGATATTCGTGACGCGGCGCTCGATTTCTTCAAAGGGCACGTCAATATACACCACCCTGCCCATCGCCTTCAGGTGCTGCATCGCCTTTTCGCTGAGCACCATGGAGCCGCCCGTGGCAATGACGGTGTGGTCGGCCTCCAGCGTGCTGCCGACCTGCTCCTCAAGGGCGAGGAACGGCTCGAGGCCGTCCTCGTCCAGTATTTTTTGCAGCGGCTTGCCGGCACGGCGGCTGATGAGCAGATCCACGTCGGTAAACAGATAGCCCAGCGCCTTGGCAAGCAGAACGCCCACGGTGCTCTTGCCCGAGCCGGGCATACCGATGAGAATAACGTTGCTCATATCAAAGCACGCGGATATTCAGCGAGTCGGTGCCGGAGGTGGGCAGCGTCTTGTTGGAGGACAGCACCACCACGGTGTCGCCGCGCTTGACCAGTCCCGTTGAAAGCGCGAGACGCATTGCCTGCTCGGTGATCTCGTCGGTATTGAGCAGCTCCTGACCCACCAGAGCGGTAATGCCCCAGTTGAAGCAGAGCCTGCGGCAGACGATTTCGGAGGTGACCACCGCGATGATCGGCACGTTGGCGCGGTAGTGCACCATGGAACGCGCGAC
>ONEN01000022.1 GCA_900316815.1 uncultured Eubacteriales bacterium
CATTGTGCTTGACTTTGGCGGTCAGTATAACCAGCTGATTGCCCGCCGCGTCCGCGAATGCAAGGTGTACTGCGAAATACTGCCCTGCACTGCGGATATCGCGCGCATCAAAGAAATCAATCCCAAGGGTATTATTTTTACGGGAGGTCCCAACAGCGTTTACGATCCCGCCTCGCCGCATTATACGCCCGAGGTGTTTGAACTGGGGATTCCCGTTCTCGGCATTTGCTACGGCTGTCAGCTGATGGCGTATACCCTCGGCGGCAACGTCATTTCCGCCGAGAGCAACGCTGTGAGCGAATACGGCAAAACAGAAACCGACTACAGCGATGACTGCGTCCTCTTCCGTGACCTTCCCGCGCACGGCGTTTCTTGGATGACCCACCGCGACTACATCAGCGAGGTACCTGAGGGCTTCACCGTCACCGCCACCACCGCGCATTGTCCCGTTGCCGCCATGGCGAACCAAGAGAAGAAGCTCTACGGCGTGCAGTTCCATCCCGAGGTGAACCACACCGAGCACGGCAGCGACATGCTGCGCAGCTTCCTCTATTCTGTCTGCGGCTGTAAGGGCGAGTGGGAGATGGACAGCTTCATCGACGCCGCCGTCGCGCAGATCAAGGAGCAGGTGGGAAATAAGGGCGTTGTGCTCGGCCTTTCCGGCGGAGTGGATTCCTCCGTTGCCGCCGCGCTGCTCAGCCGCGCCGTCGGCAAACAGCTTACCTGCGTGTTTGTCGACCAGGGACTCATGCGCAAGGACGAGGGCGATTTTGTGGAAAACACCTTCACCAACCTGTTCGACATGAATTTTGTCCGCGTCAACTGTCAGGAAGAGTTTCTCTCCAAGCTCAAGGGCGTGTCCGATCCCGAGGAGAAGCGCCGCATCATCGGCACCGAGTTTTACAACGTGTTCTGGGATAAAATCCGTGACAGCTACGGCTCCGGCTTTTTCGCGCAGGGCACCATTTATCCCGACCGCATCGAAAGCGGCAAGGGCGACGCGGCAAAAATCAAGACGCATCACAACCAGGTGGGCGTGCCGGAGGATATTCAGTTCGAGGGCGTCATCGAGCCGCTGAAGGATTTGTTCAAGGACGAGGTGCGCGCCGTCGGCGAAAAGCTCGGCCTGCCTCACGAGCTGGTTTGGCGGCAGCCCTTCCCGGGTCCGGGACTGGGCGTGCGCGTAATCGGTGAAATCACCGCCGAGCGTGTTAAAACCCTGCAGGAGGCGGACGCGATTCTGCGCGACGAGATGGAAAAGTGCGGCTACGCCAAGGAGCTGAGCCAGTTCTTCGCTGTTCTGCCGGGCGTCAAGACCGTCGGCGTCATGGGCGACGCGCGCACCTATGACGAGCTGGTCGCTATCCGCGCTGTCACGACCGATGATTTTATGACCGCCGACTGGGCGAAAATCCCCTTTGACATCCTCGGCAGACTCTCCAACCGCATAATCAACGAGGTGGAGCACGTCAACCGGGTCGTCTATGACATCACATCCAAGCCGCCGGGAACGGTGGAATGGGAATAATCACCAAAACCCCCAAAAAGCCGGTGTTTATGCGGCTTTTTGGGGGTTGTTATTTGTCCGTGGTCTTAATTTGGGCTTATCAAGCGTGTGTTTATGACACGGAGACTCTGCCGGCAGACTATAATACAGTATGTGACAAACCAATCGAAGAAAATATTATCATAATATTATTTTAGGCTTTATGGTACTATTTTTTGATAATTATCAATAATTGATTTCAAACGGAATACTTTGGCTGCTTGTGCGCCTGAAAGGCAAAAATTGAGCGGGTATCTATTAGACATTTTTAACGAAAAGCCCATCGGGAGAAAACGGGAACAGGTTGAAAAAACCATAATTTTGTGGTACAATAAACTGATACAGTTTAAGGAAAGATTACCGTTCGCGTTTGTACGGCGCTTTTCCGGAAAACCTGTGTCACTTATCCATCGGTTTCCTCAATGGGAAATGCGGGGAGAGCGATATGATACGATAACCGTTATGATAACGGCGCAAAGTAAGGACAGTATCCCATAATATCGGAGGTGAGAGTATTTGCAGGACATGATCAAACGAATCGTCGAAGCCGATAACGAGGCGAGAGCGCTGGAGGAAGCCAATAAACAGGCTGCCGAAAAGCAAAAACAGCGCATCGAGGAGGAGGCCAGGGCGATTTATCAAAAACACATGGACGATGCGCAGGCAGAAATCGCCAGAAACGACGCCTATCTCGACAAGCGGTTCTCCAGAAAGCTGACCACCGTTTCCGCCAAGCAGGAATCGGCGCTGATTAAGCTCAGGTCGGACTACGAACAGAACCGCGACAGATGGGTCGACGAAATTGTCAGCCGTGTGGTTGGCTGACAAAGGAGGTGTTTACATGTCAACTACGTCCTACGCCGTCTCGGCAAAGGCAAGGTCGAAGTACGGAAGATTTCTGACAGACCGCGATTACGCCAGTATTCTCGCCTGTCAGAGCGTTCCCGAGGTGATGGTGTATTTGAAATCCCACACCCACTACGCTTCCGTCCTTTCCGAGGTAAATGAGCGCGACGTGCACAGAGGAAGACTGGAAATGCTGCTGCGTCAGTATCTGTTCAATGAGTTTGACACACTCTGCCGCTACGACTCAAGCGTCAGCGCGGGTTTTTCGCGCTACGTCATTGAAAAGGCGGAGGTGGAGCAGATTATCCGCTTTTTGATTCTGCTCAACTCCAACTCAACCGATAAGTTTATTTTCCAGTTTCCCGCGTTTCTTGCCAAGCACACCGAGCTTGACATCAACAAGCTCGCCAACGCGCGCGATTACGAAGAGTTTTTAGACGCGCTGGCGTCAACGTCCTACCACGAAATTCTCAAACCCTTCAAGCCGGATGAAAAGGGCAGGCTGCCCGTTTCCGACATGGAAAACAAGCTCTATGAGCGCGTTCTTCGTCATATGTGCGAGCTGATTGACAAAAGGACGAAGGGCAAGGAGCGTCAGGAGCTGATGTCTATCTACAGGACGATCAACGACTACAGCATTTTCTCGCGCATTCTGCGCCTGAAAAAGTATTATAACCTGTCGCCCGAGATCATCAAGTCCAACATGCTGCCCGAGTACAGCAGCCTCAGCCCGCGGCTGATTGACAGAATGTGCGAGGCGGAGTCGTCCGCCGAGGTGTTCCGTATCATGCAGAGCACGGGCAGCGGCAGGCTGATTGACAAAATCGGCTACAACTACGCGGGCGACATCATTCCGCGCGTGCAGTACAAGCTCGCGAAAAAGAACATCCACTTTTCCGATAATCCGTCGGTTGTGATGATATCCTTTATGTTCCTTTCCGAAACGGAGCTGATGAACGTCATCAGCCTCATCGAGGGCATACGGTATCAGCTCGACCCAAAAATCATTCAGTCATTGCTCATCCGATGACTGTACTATAGAGGTGATTTGAATTTGGCAGTATCATCCATGCAGGCCGTGAACGTCATCGGACTGATGAACTACATCGACGATGTGATTACGGTACTCGGTGAGTCAGGCGTGTTTCACCCCGACGAGGTCAGCAATTTCTACTCCGACCTCAAGGAGTTCACCCGCCTGCAAACAAAAAACAGCTATGCCGAGCCTCTGACCAATCTCAAAGCCGCTCTCAACCAGACAAAGCGCAGCTTTCCGCTGACGGACGTGAGCGATTTCAGCCCCACTTTTGAGGAGCTGGAGAGCTTTTCCAACGAAACCACCGCGGCAATCGACGCGCTGCTGGAGGAGAAGGCGACCGCCGAGGCGCAGCTGGAAAAGGCAAAGAACAGCCTCGGCATCGCGGAACACTTCGCGGGGCTGGACGTTGAGATTCAAAGGGTCAAACAAATGGAGTACATGACGGCGCGCTTCGGCAAGCTGCCCAAGGACAGTATGCAGAAGCTGGAGGCGTACAAGGACAACGAGTATGTCGATTTCGCCGTGTGTACAGAGGACAAAACGCATTGCTGGGGCGTGTATTTCGCGCCCAACGACGAGGTAGAGGAGATCGACAAAATCTTCGAGGGACTGTATTTTGAGCCGACCGATCTGGTGGGTATTAACGAAACGCCGTCCCGGAGGGCAGCGGCATACAAAAAAGAAATTCCCGAGCTGCAAAAGCGTGTGAAGGAAACGAAAAAACGCCTGGACAGCTACCTCAACGAGAACAACGAGCGCATCACGCGCTACCTCTCCAAGCTGGAAGAGCTGTATCTCTACGCGGGCATCCGCAGCAAGGCGCTGCAGCATAACCAAAGCTTTATTATCGTCGGCTGGGTCCCGGCGGAAAACAGAAGGGCGCTCCAGAAGCGTCTGAAAAAAATCAAAAGTGTGGAGCTTGACTTTTCCGACGCTAAAAACGAGTTGGATAAGCATCCTCCCGTCAAGCTCAAAAACTGCTTCCTCGCGAAGCCCTATGAGTTCTATACCGACATGTACGGCGTGCCCAAGTACAATGAGATCGATCCCACGCTGTTTGTCGCGATTACCTACACTATTATCTTCGGCATCATGTTTGCCGACCTGGGGCAGGGCTTCTGTCTGGCGATTGCGGGACTGCTGATGTGGAAAATCAGAAAAATGGCAATCGGCAAGATACTCTTCCCCTGCGGCATATCCTCCATGGTGTTCGGCACGCTGTTCGGCAGTGTGTTCGGCTTTGAGCATGTGCTCGACCCCATGTTCCGCTTCTTCGGCTTTGAGGAAAAGCCGTTTGAGGTCATGGCGGCAAAGAATACCAACACCATCATACTCGGCGCCATCGGCATCGGCGTGTTCCTGCTGATTGTGGCGATGTGCCTCAATGTGTACACCTCCTTCCGCCAGAAAAACTACGGAAGGGCGCTGTTCAGCACAAGCGGTATCGCGGGCATTGTGTTCTACGGTTCGCTGGTATTCGGCCTTGTCGCCGAGATATTCCTGGGTATGCATGTTATGACCCTTCCGTATATCCTCGGTCTGGTCGTGTTCCCGTTCCTGCTGGTGTTCTTCGCGGAGCCGCTGGGGGATCTGGTCAACGGCGAAAAGGATTGGCAGCCCGAAAGCTGGGGCGGCTATATTGTTGAAAATCTGTTTGAATCCATCGAGGTGCTGCTCGGCTATGTCACCAACACCATGAGCTTCCTGCGTGTGGGCGCGTTTGTGCTCGTTCACGCGGGCATGATGCTCGTTGTGTTCGTCATCGCCGAAACCGTCGGACAGCCGGGCTACTGGCTTGTTGTCGTCATCGGCAACGCGCTGGTCATGGTGCTCGAGGCGCTGCTCGTGGCGATTCAGGTGCTGAGGCTTGAATATTATGAAATGTTCAGCCGCTTCTATTCGGGCGAGGGAAGACCGTATGAGCCCGTCAAAATTTCTACTGATTAATTTTTTGGAGGTTATTTGTTATGTCAATTTTTGATTTTATTCTGATGGCTGTACCCGTCGCATTTCTGATCGGTTCCGTTATGATTGCCGTTAAGGCTGTTTCTCACGGCAGAAGCAGAAAAAGAACGCTGCTCATGCAGCTGGCTTCCTTCGCCTTTGTTTTCGCTGTATGCATGGTCTGCCCCTTCGTAGCGAGCGCCGCTTCTGCTGACGCGGCAGGCGCTGCGGCGGCAGGCGCCGACGGCATGGCGTATATCGGCGCGGCTGCGGCTACAGGCATTTCCTGCATCGGCGGCGGTATCGCCGTAGGCAACGCGGCTCCCGCGGCCATCGGCGCCACCAGCGAGGATCCCAAGGCGTTCGGTAAGGCGATCATCTTTGTGGCTCTCGGTGAAGGTATTGCGCTTTACGGTATGCTGATTTCCATTATGATTCTTTCCAAGATTGGCTAAGTGATACACGATGAAATTTTATTTGATTAGTGATAACGTCGATACCAAAATGGGTATGCGCTTTGCGGGAATTCCGGGCGTTGTGGTTCACGAGGAGGAGGAGGTCAGGGAAGAGCTGACCAAGGCGATGGAGCGCGAGGATATCGCCGTCATCCTGATGACGGAAAAGCTCGTTTCGCTCTGTCCCGACATCGTGTATGACCTCAAGCTCAACCGCAAGAAGCCGCTGATTGTCGAAATTCCCGACCGTCACGGCAACGGCCGCACCAAAGACAGCATCACCAAATACGTTCAGGACGCTATCGGCGTGAAGCTGTGAGCGTTATCACGGAAAGAAGGATACTTATGCCAAAAAATAAAACCGATAACTTTCTGAAGGCGATAAAGAAGTATGCCAACGCGCAGAAAAATGCCATGCGCGGCGAGGTGAAGCAGCTCAAAACCGAGCGTCTGAAGGAGGCGGAGGAAAGGGCAAAGCGCGACAGGGACCGTCTGGTCAGAGAAAAGCTGGTTGAAGCGCGCAACCGCAACACCGCTATTCTTGCCGGCAAAACGCAGGAGGGACAGAAAAAGCTCTTTATCGAACGCAGCAAAATGGTGGACGAGATTTTCGGCATGGCAACGGAAAAGCTGATGGCTTACACGCAGACCGACGCCTATCCCGCCAAGCTGAGAGAATGCGCCGGGGCGGTTGCCGAGGTGTTTGAGGGCAGGGACTGCGTGGTCTATGTCAGCGAGCGCGACCTCGGTGCGGCTGAGGAAATCAAGGCGCTGTTTGGCGGCAACGCAGAGGTCAAGGCGGACAAAACCATCAAGCTCGGGGGCGTCAGGGGCTATTGCGCAGAGATGGGCATTATCGCCGACGAAACCCTCGACAGCAAGCTGGAAGAACAGCGCGGCTGGTTTGTGGAAAACGCCGCTCTCTCCGTACTTTGAACCCTCCGATGAACCGAAAGAGATGAATGAATATGAATAATAATGTAATATACGGAATCAACGGCCCTGTTGTCACCGTCAAAAACGCCGATTGCTTTGAGATGATGGAAATGGTGCATGTCGGCGCGCAGAACCTCGTGGGCGAGGTGATCGGTATCACCGACAAGCTCACCACGATTCAGGTCTATGAGGAAACAACAGGCCTCAAGCCGGGCGACCCCGTCACAGGCACGGGCGCACCGATGAACGTACTTCTGGGACCGGGCATACTCGACAACATCTTCGACGGCATCGAGCGTCCCCTGAAGGCGATCGAGGAGCAGTCGGGCGCGTTCATCAGCAGAGGCGCGTCGGTTTCCTCGCTCGACCCCGACAGGCTATGGGCTGTCACCATGACCGTCAAGGTCGGTGACAGGCTCGAGGGCGGTCAGATCTACGCCACCCTGCCCGAAACGCCGATCATTGAGCACCGCCTCATGCTGCACCCCGATTTGTCGGGTGTTGTCAAGGAGGTAAAGCCCGACGGCGAGTATAAGCTTTTTGACGTTGTGGCGGTCATCGAGGACGACCTCGGCGAGCGCCATGAGCTGACGCTCTGTCAGCAGTGGCCCATCAGAACCGCAAGACCCGTTAAGCTGCGTCTCACTCCCTCCATCCCGCTGATCACGGGACAGCGTATCATGGACACGCTCTTCCCGATCGCCAAGGGCGGCACCGCGGCGATCCCCGGCGGCTTCGGCACGGGCAAAACGATGAACCAGCACCAGCTTGCCAAGTGGTGCGACGCGGATATTATCATTTACGTCGGCTGCGGCGAGCGCGGCAACGAGATGAGCCAGGTGCTCGACGAGTTCTCCGAGCTGATCGACCCGAAGTCCAACCGTCCCATGACCGACCGCACCACCCTGATTGCGAACACCTCCAACATGCCCGTCGCGGCGCGTGAGGCGTCCATCTACACGGGCATCACCCTGGCGGAATACTACCGCGACATGGGCTACCATGTTGCCATGATGGCGGACTCCACCTCCCGCTGGGCGGAGGCGCTGCGCGAGATTTCCGGCCGTCTGGAGGAAATGCCCGCGGAAGAAGGTTTCCCCGCGTACCTGCCCTCCCGTCTGGCGGAGTTCTACGAGAGAGGCGGACGCGCCGACGTGCTCAGCGGGGGAGAAGGCTCCGTCACCCTGATCGGCGCCGTATCGCCGCAGGGCTCCGACTTCTCCGAGCCGGTCACCCAGAACACCAAGCGCTTCACGCGTGTTTTCTGGGCGCTCGACAAGGCGCTTGCCTACGCGAGACATTATCCCGCCATCAACTGGATCAACAGCTACAGCGAATACTTCAACGACCTCGACCCGTGGTTCAGGGAGAACCTCGGAGAGGACTTTGTGGAATACAGAAACCGCATCAGCGCCCTGCTCCAGGAGGAGGGCTCGCTGATGGAGATCGTCAAGCTCATCGGCGCGGACGTGCTGCCCGACGACCAGAAGCTCGTCATCGAGACCGCGCGCGTCATCCGCGTCGGCTTCCTGCAGCAGAACGCCTTCCATGCCGAGGACACCTATGTGCCGCTCGAAAAGCAGAAGCTGATGATGAAGATGATCCTGCACCTCCACGAAAAGGCAAAGGAGGTTGTCGCGCGCGAGGTTCCCATCTCCAAGCTTCTGGCGCTGGGGCTGTTCGACAAGCTCACCAAGATGAAATATGATATTCCCAATAACAGGCTTGAAATGTTCGATGACTACCTTAAGGAAATCGACGAAAAAGTCGGCGCATTATTACAGTAAGGAGGAAACGCTTTGATTATTGAGTATGTAGGCGTTAAGGAAATTAACGGCTCGCTGATCGTGATGGACGGCGTTAAGGGCGTTTCCAACGAAGAAATCGTAGACATCAAGCTCGAAAACGGCAGCGTCCGTCAGGGCAGGGTGGTGCAGATCGAGGGCGAGAGGATCGTGGTGCAGGTGTTTGAGGGCACCCGCCGCATCAGCCTCCGCAACACCCGCACCCGTCTGACGGGACACCCGATGGAAATGCCCCTTTCTCCCGAGATCATCGGCAGAGTGCTCGACGGTGCGGGCAGACCCATCGACGGTCTGGGCGAGATTTTTCCCGTGAAGCGGGCGAACATCAACGGCACCCCGATCAACCCCGTTTCCAGAGTGTACCCCAAAAACTATATCAACACGGGCATTTCGACCATCGACACCCTGATGACCCTCATCAGAGGACAAAAGCTGCCCATCTTCTCCGGCTCGGGTATGACGCACAACGACCTCGCCGTGCAGATTGTCCGTCAGGCAAAAATCAGCGGCGCCGACAGCTCCAACTTCGGCGTGGTGTTCGCCGCGATGGGCGTGCAGAAGGACGTTGCGGAGTACTTCCGCAAGAGCTTTGAGGAAAGCGGCGTTTTGTCCCGCGTGGTCATGCTGCTCAACCTTTCCAACGACCCGATCATCGAGCGTACCCTGACCCCGCGCTGTGCGCTGACCGTGGCGGAGTACCTCGCCTTTGAGCTGGATATGCACATCCTCGTCATTATGACGGATATGACGTCCTACGCCGAGGCGCTGCGTGAGTTCTCGTCCTCCAAGGGTGAGATCCCCGGCAGAAAGGGCTATCCGGGCTACCTCTATTCCGACCTCGCTTCTCTGTATGAGAGAGCGGGCATGATCAAGGGACACCCGGGTTCGGTCACGCAGATCCCGATCCTCACCATGCCCAACGACGACATCACCCACCCGATCCCCGACCTCACCGGTTACATCACCGAGGGTCAGATCGTGCTCGACCGTGTGCTGCAGGGACAGGGCTTCTATCCGCCCGTCAGCGTTCTGCCGTCGCTGTCCCGTCTGATGAAGGACGGCATCGGCGAGGGCTACACGCGCGCCGACCACCAGCCGCTCGCCAACCAGCTGTTCGCCTCCTACGCGAAGGTGATCGACGCCAGAGCGCTCGCTTCCGTTATCGGTGAGGAGGAGCTGTCGCCGATTGACAAGAAATATATTCAGTTCGGCAAGCTGTTTGAGTCCCGTTTTGTCAACCAGGGCTTTACCGAGAACCGCACCATCGAGCAGAGCCTCGATTTGGGCTGGGAGCTTCTCTCCACCCTGCCGAGAGCCGAGCTCGACCGTGTGGACGACGCGGTGCTCGATGTTTTCTATAAAGGGTAAGAAGGTGTAGCTATGGCTGTACAGGCAGTACCCACCAAGGGTAATCTGATGAATACCAAGAAGTCGCTTGCGCTTGCCAAAAACGGCTATGAGCTGCTTGACAGAAAGCGCAACATTCTCATCCGCGAAATGATGACCCTGATTGACCATGCCAACGCCATTCAGGAAAAAATCGACGGCGCGTATGAGGAGGCATATATCGCGCTCCAGACCGCCAATGTGACCAACGGCTTCTGCGAGGACATCTCCAACGCCGTTCCCGTGGAGGACGGTCTCAAGCTCAGCTCGCGCAGCGTGATGGGCGTGGAGATCCCCATTCTCACCATGGAGGAGAGCGATAACTGCAACTATCTGCACTACGGCACGCGGACGACAAATTCCGCCGTAGACAAGGCGTTTATTCTGTTCACCAAGGTGAAGGTCCTCACCGTAGAGCTTGCGGAGATCGAGAACAGCGTCTACCGTCTGGCGGATTCCATCAAAAAAACACAAAAGCGCGCGAACGCCCTGAAAAATATCATGATTCCCCGTTTTGAGGAAACGGTGAAGTTTATCACCGACGCCCTCGACGAAAAGGACAGGGAGGAGTTCAGCCGCCTGAAGGTTATCAAGCGAAAAAAGCTCAGGGAAAGCGCACAAAAGTGATAAAATCATCCACAAAAGGCAATTGCAAGGCAATTGCCTTTTGTTTATGTCGGTTTGTGTTGATTTTTGCGTTTAATTGTGTTATACTCTAAGTCATCGGAGTGTAAATGGATATGACCACTATCTATCGCTATTTCGGAAAGGGGAATTTACAATGAAAAAAACAATTGCTTTTTTGGGATGCGCGCTTGTGGCGGCATTCTGCGTTTCGTCGGCGTCTGTACTTCCCTTATCAGCAGCAGGGAACAGTTACATCAGGGGCGACGCAGACGGCGACGGTGTTGTTACCATCAATGACGTTACAATGATCCAGCGGGTCCTCTCGCAGCAGCTGGAGGACACGGACGGTTCCGTTGCCAGACGCGGCTGTGTAACGGGCGAGGTTTTGAGCATCGTTGACGCGACGGAAATTCAACAGTATCTCGCCGAGCAGACTAACACGCTGCACATCGGCGAAACAGTTACCGAAGAGCAGCCGACAACGGAGGCGCAGCCCACCACCCAGTCTCAGACACAACCCACCACCCGCTACCGCGACCCGTACGAGCTGCCTTTTATTCCTGTCCACTGAGCGGCAGACAGGCAGTGATGAAGGAGAAAAAACATGAAGCTCAATGCAAGCTTTGTCAAACACACCATGGATGATAAAACGCTGGTGATCCCGCTCGGCGGAGCGTCTTTTCACGGCGTTGTAAAGGGCAACAAGAGCGTCGGCGTCATCCTCGATTGTCTGGAACACGACACCACCGAGGAGGAGATTGTCGGCGTGATGTGCAAGCGCTTTGACGGCGATCCCGTGCAGATCCGCGAGGACGTTCACAACGTTCTGACGCAGCTGAAGGGAATCGGCGCCATCGACGAATAACCGACGGACGGACATTTCGGTTCCGTTCCGTCCTAAATAAGGGTATTATGAAAGGAATAATGAAGATGAAAGGTAAGCTTATTATTTTAACGGCAGCGCTGGCAGCTGCCGCCGTTATGTTCACGGGATGCGGAGAAAATGAGAGCTCTGCGCAGCAGACATCCGGCGCCGCGCAGGTGACCACAGCGGCGGCCGAGGCGGCGCAGGGAACAACCGCCGCCAAGGAGAAATCGTCCTCGGCAGCTTCGGCTGCATCGGGCAGCACCGGCAAGACGGAAGGCAGCGCTTCTTCCCAGACTTCCAAGCAGCAAAGCAGCAAGGCGGAGCAGCAGTCGTCAAAGAGCGGAGACGCTTCTTCCCAGACCTCCAAGCAGGAAAGCAGCAAGGCGGAGCAGCAATCGTCCAAGGGCGGCGACGCTTCCTCCCAAACCTCCAAGCAGCAAAGCAGCAAGCCTGCGCAGTCCTCTGCGTCGTCGGGAACCCAGTCGACGACAGTCGGTATTGAAACCGACGAATACGAGCTGCCGATTATTTTTGAATAACGGAAGGCCGTTATCCGTTGACGCCATATTCACCGAAAAGAATAACCTTTTTGTAAGTGAACATAGGCACTATCCGCAAAAAAATCTTAATTAGTTTTTTTCCTATTGACATCAATCGTGATAAAATATATAATGGCTTAGATAAAAAATTGTCCGATTGCGTCGAAGGGCGGGAGCCGCGTCGCGGACTTCCGGTTATCACCCTATTGCAAACAGGAGTGTGTACTCAAATGATAGGAAAGCGTTTTGCTATCGTGCTGTCTGCGGCAATTCTGGCAGCAGTTTCCTTATCTTCCTGCTCCGGCGGAAAGCCCATCAGGAGCGTTATTCCCGAAATCAACAAAATAATCGAAAGCGGTGTTCGTCCCACAGGCAGCCCCGTTAAGGAAATGGCGCAGGAGCAAAGCAGTCAGGCACCCACCGAGGCGCAGGGACGTTTGGTTACCGAGGGCAAAAAGGCGTACTACTACATCGGCGATGAGCTGCAGAAAGGCGGCATTGTCGGAAACGATGCGGACGGCTACTATTTTGCCGACGCGCAGGGCGTGATCGATCTGGGCTACTGCGACGGAGTAAACGCAAACGGCGCCGATTGGAACGTTATCGAGGGCAAGGCAAAGGCGGCGGAAAGCGAGTCTGACAAGGTGCTGTTTCTGGCGCTGCAGACTGTCGCCAAGTATACCAAGCCGGACATGAGCCGCGAGGAAAAGCTCCGCGCGTGCTTTGACCATATCAAAACCGATTATCTGGAGGGCGTCCGCCATGATCCCCCCTATCAGGAAATAGACTGGCCCATTGTCTATGCGAACGATATTTTTGTTTACGGCAAGGGCGATTGCTTCAGCTACGGCGCCGCCTTCGCTTACATCGGCAAGGCGATCGGCTTTGAAAAATGCTACGCCTGCAACAGCGGCGGTCACGGCTGGGCAGAGATTGACGGTTTGTATTACGATCCCGAGTGGGATATGCACCACACCGATTTCAATCACTACGGCGTCGCTCCCGACGACCCGTGCGACGTCGATTATGTCCACACCATTATGGACGGCGTTGACTGGATGCGCGTTAAGATTTAATCAGTTCACACACATCAAATATATATATTATCTTCAACAATCAAAACTCAAAACAAAAACAGGAGGAACCATATGAAAAGATCATTTGTTGTAATCGTTTCCGCTCTGATTGCGGCTGCTTCCGTTTGTTCTCTCGCAGGCTGCGGCTCCAAGGAAGCATCGCAGGCTCAGTCGGCTGCCGCTTCCGCAGCAAGCTCCGCTGTGGCCGCTGCCGATGCCGGAAACGGCGCTTTCTCTGATACAGACGTTGTGGCAAACATCAAGGGTGTGAATGTGGAACTCAACACCGAGATCGAGCCTATCGTCGAGGCGCTGGGCGAGCCCAAGGATGTGAGCTCTCAGACTACCTGCCACGGCACCGAGGGCGAAGACAAGACCTATACATACGACGGCTTTACCATTATGACCTATCCGAAGGACGGCAAGGATCTCGTTCTGGAAGTCAACATCAGCTCTGCGGACATTGCTTCCTCCAAGGGTGTCAAGGTAGGGGACCCTGTTTCCGCTGTAACGGCTGCATACGGTGAACCCTCTAAGAAGGTCGGCGTGTATTATTCCTATAGTACAGCTGATAATAAGTCCCTTCAGTTCATGGTTGAGAATGACGTTGTAACCGAAATCGACTATTTCTACACTGTTTAAACGCTTAACACGGCAGGGGCGGCAGCAGCCGTTCCTGCCCTTTTTAGGAAGGGAGCAGGGAAAAGTGCTGAAAAGAATACTGAGTTATCTTGTTTTCACGGTGCTGATTGTCATTGTTTTCAATTCACTTGATTTCGTTTTTGACCGCTTCATAGCCCACGGCGCTTTTACGTTTGATTCTCTCTCCAACATCATCCTGCCGTTGGCTATCGCAGCGCTGTTGATTGCGTATTTCGCTGCGTACAGAAGATTTGGGAAAAAGTAAAAGGAGTCGCGCCGCGGCTCTTTTTTGCAAAAATCAAGCTGTTGCGGCATAGCATCTTTAGAATTTGCATAGCACGAAAAGTGACAAAATTTCACAATTTTTGTAGTGACAATTCCTAAAGGGTATGTTATAATGAATTTTGACAATGGAGAAATCTGCCGAACCGCTTGGTTTTCGGCAGTAATATATTGCATTTTTAAGGGATACATCTACGAAAGAGAACGGAAGTAATTGAGGAAAATGGAAAATCTAGAGAAAAACAACGGCAAGCACCGGGGTGAGAAGGGCAGTCCGGATAATAAGCCGCGCCCTGAAAATCATTCCAACTCTTTCCCGACAACCAAAATCTGGATTCCTAAGCAGGGAAAGAAGCAAAATCCACCTTCCGCGCAGCGCAGGCCGAAACCTCAGAGTCAGGCGCCCCAACAGGCAGCCGCGCAGGGTCAGCAGCCTGCACAGCGCAGGCCGAGACCGCAGAGTCAGGCGCCCCAACAGGCAGCCGCGCAGGGTCAGCAGCCTGCAC
>ONEN01000111.1 GCA_900316815.1 uncultured Eubacteriales bacterium
CCTCGTGGCAACGAGCGCGGATTGCCCCCTCGTGGCAACGAGCGCGGATTGGATGCAACGTCACGTTGCCGCACTGCTCCATGAATTGACCTTCGGTCATGATTGTTGTGTTTTAAAGCTTGACGGTTTCGGGCTGTGCGTTTTCTTCGCCCTCCTTGTAGGTGGGGAAGGTGAGGGTGACGGTGGTGCCCACGCCCTCGCCGCTCTCGATGTCAAGCTTGCCGTTGTGCATGTTCATAATTTCGTCGGCGACAGCCAGCCCTATGCCCGAGCCGCCCACCGCCTGGTTCGCCTTGTAGAATTTCTCCTTGACGCGCGGCAGATCCTCGGCGGGAATGCCGCAGCCCGAGTCGGTGACCACGATTTTGATCACATCCGGCTCCCTGCGGTTGTAAAGCACCTGCGCCGCCACCACGCCGCCCTTGGGCGTGTACTTGAGCGCGTTGTCAAGGATGTTCAGGAACACCTGGCGCAGCCTGTTGCGGTCGCCGTAGACGGGCGGCAGCACCACGTCGGTGTCGTCGTACAGCAGATGGATACCCTCCTCCACGGCGCGCTCCTTGAGCATGTACACCGTTTCGTCAAATTCGGCGAGGATGTCGATTTTTTCCTTTGTCAGCACCATTCTGCCGCTCTGTATCCTGCCGAAGTCGAGCAGCTCCTCCACGATGCCCGTCAGACGGCTGCTCTCTTTGATGATAACGCCCATGCCGCGGTCAAAGGTGGCGCGGTCGAGGTTGCCCGTTTCGCTCTCGCTGAGCTGCATGGTCTCCGCCCAGCCCTTGATGGCGGTCAGCGGCGTGCGCAGCTCGTGCGATACGCGCGAGATGAAGTCGTTTTTCATCTGCTCGGTGGTCTGCAGATCCTTCGCCATGTCGCTCACGGCGTCGCAGAGGTCGCCGATCTCGTCGTCGTATTTGTGCTCAATGCGCTCCGAAGCCGAGAAGTCGCCCTGCGCGATCTGCGCGGCGGCCTCCGACAGCCGCTGAATCGGCTTGACGATGGAGCGGATAAACGACAGACCCGGCACCACGACCATCGCAATGACGCCCAGCCCCACCAGAATGACGATGGTGCTGAAGAAGATGACGCGGCTCTGCGCCGGCTCCATCGAGACGATGTAGCGCAGTCCGCCGATGACGCTGCCGTGCTCGTCCTTCACCAGACGGGTCTCGCTCATGGCGCGCTCGCCCGAGAGGAGCTTGCCGTTCCAGAAGGCGTAGCCCTCGGGCGCCTTTTTTGCCTCCTCAAAGTCGTCCATCTTCTCGTCCTCGGAGGGAATGAAGCCCGTTGAGGTCAGCACCACCTTGCCCGAGGCGTTGAGCACCATGACGCCCATCTGCTCTTTCTTGTCAAAGTTCTCTATGTAGTCGCGCGAGGCGGAGGCAAACTCGGAGGCGCTGTCCGCGCGGAACCCCGAAAACACCACGCTCAGCTCGTTGGAGGCGGTGTGGAGGTCGCTTTCTATCTGCGAGCGGAACAGATAGGAAATAGAAATAATAAGGGTGACAACGATCAGGACGATGATGGCGAGAATCACGCTGAGCGTGTTAAGGATCCATCGCTTGGTTATGCCCTTGAAGATCATGTTGTCACCTCCGTTTGCTTATATCTGTCTGCGCCGCGGCTCAGTCGCCCGCGTCCCACTTGTAGCCGAGACCCCATACCGTGATGATGTGCTTGGGGTTGGACGGCTCGTCCTCCACCTTCATTCTCAGACGGCGGATGTTCACGTCCACAATTTTGTCCTCGCCCACATAGGCGTCGCCCCACACATGGTTGAGGATGTCGATGCGGTCGAGCGCCGTGCCGGGCTTGGAGAAGAAATATTCCATGATCTGGAACTCCACCTGGGTCAGCTCGATCATCTTGCTGCCCTTCATCAGCGCGCGGTTGCGCAGGTTGAGGGTGAAGTCGCCCGAACGCAGCTCCTCCTTGAAGTTGTTTTCGGCGTGCGACTGCGCCAGCGCCACGCGGCGGTAGAGCGAGTCCACGCGCGCCAGCAGCTCGCTGGGGGAGAAGGGCTTGGTCACATAGTCGTCGGCGCCCAGCATCAGACCCGTCACCTTGTCCATCTCCTGCGTTTTGGCGGAGAGCATGATGATGCCGATGCCGCCGTTGCGGCTGCGCAGCTCCTTGCAGACCTGAAAGCCGTCGATGCCGGGCATCATCACGTCGAGAATGGCAATGTCAAAGTCGCCGTTGTTGTCCTCATATTTTTTCAGCGCTGTCTCGCCGCAGTCAGCTTCCACAACATCGTAGCCGGCTCGGGTAAGGTTGATCACCACGAAGTCGCGGATGGCGGCTTCGTCTTCGCATACAAGAATCTTTTTCATGTTAAGAACCTCCGAGTTATATTAAGATTTGCCGTTTGCGGCGTTGCCCTTGCCCAGCAGGGAAAAGGCGGTTTTTATTTCGTCGTCGCCCAGCGCCATCGCGCTGTCGGGATGATGGTTGACAAAGGCGAAGGCAAAGCGGTTATCCTTGTAAATCAGGCTGTAGCCGTCGGTGTCCTTGCCCTGCTCCCAGTCGGAAGACTTGAACACCGTGACGTCAAAGAGCCTGACGCCGGGGGAGTCGCCGTTCCATTCGCAAAAGCTCATCTGCGAGTCGTTCTCGTTGAGCAGCACGGTAAAGCTGCCCTCCACCCATGACTCGGGGAGCCTGACGGTGTAGCCGTAGCTGTAGTTGGCTGCCGTGCGCGTAACGGGCACCAGCGACGCCGTCCTGACGTCAAAGCGGTTCCATATCAGCTCATCCGCGGCGGAGTTGGCGCCGCTCTTGCCGTTAAAGGGCAGCGAGGTCACGGTGGGGATCTCGTATTTCATATCGGTACCCGCGTTCGCGCACACGACCGTGCTGCTGCGCTGGGTGGGATTGGATTCCTTGTCGGTGTGAAGCGGATTGCGCAGGCGGTTCTGCGCCTCGTCGTAGTAGAGCACCTGCGTGTTCATGTCGCCGCCCGCCAGCAGGCCGTCCACCACCAGCCCCTTCACGCTGTCGCCCAGATTGCTGAACGCCACGCTGCGGTAGCCCGTTACGCCGCCGTCCATGGGCACGGTCGCCTGCGATACCAGCGCGTTCTGGCTTTCGTCGTATTCCAGCAGGGTCGCCCTCGCCTCGTTCTCGGTGGTGAACAGCGAGAGCGTGAACACCTTCGCCCTGCTGTCGGAGTCCAGGCTGCCGCAGTAGAACGCGGAGTAGTTCTGTCCCGCGTCAATATTCGTGATTTTGCCGTCGCTGTAGGCGTAGACGGACAGAAAATTCATGCTCGCCGTGTAGGTGGCATAGCCCGCGAGGATCTCCTGCGTGGCGTCGCCCGTGACGTCGGCGAAGTCGACGCAGTCCACGTCGGTGGTTTCGGTGATCACGTCGCCCGTCACCTCCCACTTGCCGCTGTTGTCCGCCATCACCAGCATGTGAACGCCCGTGGAGCCGTCCTTGTCGCGGAAGAACGCCACCGCCTCGTTATGGCTGTCGCCGTCGAGGTCGTGCATGATGATGGCGCTGCGGTTGCTGCCGCTCTTGGGATATTTCAGCGTGTAGCCGCCCTTCGCGTGAGAGGCGATCAGGCGCTCGATCTCCGCCTCGTCTCCCATGGTCTTGGGAGGGCGCAGCATGTTGTCCTTGCTGATGTCGGAAAGGCTGCAGCCGCAGGCGCCGCTCAGCAGCGCCGTGCCGATGAGTACGGCGGCGATTGCCCTTCGTTTCATTCGCTCTCCCTCCTTGTGTCAGTCGGTTGGTTGGTCAGATGCGGGGCGCTGCCGCGCGATGAGGAATTTGATCGTCTTGCCTTCCTCGGTGAACATCCGCTCGTGCTCGGTCTCGATATTTTCCTCAAAGCCGCTCGCGTGCAGGTCGCGGGTGAGATAGGTTATCTCATAGCCCGTCTGCGCAAAGTATTCCAGGCTCTCCTCAAACAGCTCGTCGTCGTCGGTCTTGAAGCGTATCTCGGCTTCGGGCTGCAGAAAGCGCTTGTACATTTCCAGTTTTTTGTAGTAGGTAAGGCGGCGCTTCTTGTGCTTGGCGCGCGGCCAGGGGTTGCAGAAGTTGATAAACAGCCGCTCGATTTTATCCCCGGGGAGGATGATTTTATCCAGCTGCTCCACGTTGTAGTTGACGAGCAGGAGGTTGTCGATTTCGTCGGGGGACTTGCCCGCCTCCTCAAACAGGCGGACGATGGTGCGCCTGCCGACGCCCAGCATGTCGATTTTGATGTCGAGGGCGATGATATTCTTGTCGGGATTTTGCAGCGCGTACTGTCCCGCGAAGCCGCCCTTGCCGCAGCCGATCTCCAGAACGAGCGGCTGCTCCTTTTTAAAGGCGTGCGCCCACTTGCCGGCGTGCTCCTCGGGATTCTTCACGAAGAAGTCGCAGACGCTCAGCTCGGGCTCCGCCCATTTCTTTTTTCTGATTCTCATATTACCTCGTTCAAAATTTCGGAATTGAAAATGGAGTGTTTTAATTGAAAATGGAAAATGGAAAATGGAAAATTTTGGTCGGGCAGACAGGTTGGCTTTTGAACGGCGTCTTTTGCCCGGTTCCATTAATATTAATTTGGTCGGGAACACATGGCTTATAAATTGCAAAGCTGTCTTCACGACCGCAATTGTCCATTGTCAATTATCAATTATCAATTATCAATTGACACACGCCATACGCCGCTGCAGTGGTATAAACATAGATATAAACATCTCATATCATTATACCAAACCGAAGCGGTTTATGCAATAATAAAGTTTAAATATATTTGATTTTATCGCTGTATGTCCGCGATTTCACGAAGCGCACTTCGGGAAACGCCGCCTCCAGCTTTTTCCGCAGCGGCGCCAGCACCACGTCCTCGCTTTTGAAGTGTCCCGCGTCCACAATGTTCACGCCCAGCTCGTTGGCGGCGTTGATTTCATGGTGCTTGATCTCTCCCGTCACCAGCACGTCGGCGCCCTCCTGCGCGGCGGCAAAAATTTCGGAGCCGCCCGCGCCCGAGGATAGGGCGACGGTGTACACGCGCTCCCTTATGTCGGTATAGCGCAGCCCCTCGCAGCCGAGCGCCTCTTTGGCGTGCCGCGCAAAGGCGAGCATGTCGGTTTCCTCCGCCAGCGTGCCCACAAACAGGCAGTCGCCGCTGTCGGCGCGGCGCAGGTTCTCCACGCCCAGCGCGGCGGCGAGGCAGGTGTTCACGCCGAAGCGCTCCGACAGGTCGAGGTTGGTGTGCATACACACGGCTGCCATGCCGTGACGCGCCAGCACATAGGCGGCGTCGCGCGTGCGCAGCGCCCTGAGCGGACGGAAGATGACGGGATGGTGGCTGATGATCAGCTCGCAGCCCAGCGCCGCCGCCTCCTCCGCCGCTTCTGCGGTGATGTCGAGGGTGAGCAGCGCCTTTGTCACGGGAATATCCTTAACCGTTGTCACAGAAAGCCTCCAGTCGCGCCGCAAGCGCACCAAAGCGCGCGTCTCCCTTCGCCTGCTTGCGGAGGCGGTCGATGTGACCGCGCAGAAAGAGGAGATGCGTGCCGTTTTCGCGGGGGTTCAGCCTGCCCGTGTAGCCATACAGCTCGTCGGGCGTGCGGACGTTCCCTGTATATCGGACGGACATCGCCGTGTAGCATTTTCCCGCCGCCACACAGCAGTCCTGTTGTTCAATATCAAAGCCGTTTTCGCAGAGCCATTTTATCAGCTGCTCGCTCCGCGTCATGGGCTGCAAAATAAACCGCTTGTCGGGATCGTGCGCAAAGCTGCACGCCCCCAGCAGCCGCGCGATCAGCTCGCCGCCCATGCCTGCCATCACGACATCGTCCGCCTCGTCCCTGCCGACAGCGGCAAGGCCGTCGCTCAGACGGGTCTGAATGACCCCCTCAAGGCCTGCGGCGGCAACGGTCTGCCTGCCGCGGCGGAGGGGTTCGGGGTTGACGTCGGCGGCAATCGCCGAGGGGCAGACGCCGTTACGGCACAGCCACACGGGAAGATAGGCGTGGTCTGTGCCGATGTCAGCGAGCCGCGCGCCGCGGCGGACAAGCGCCGCGCACAGCTGCAGGCGGTTATCAAGGTGTGTTTCGCTGCTCATTTGAGCGCGGCGTTCAGGGAAGCGACCAGCTCGTCGGCGTCGGCGCCGTGCACATAGCACGCCTCCTCAATGGTCTCGCTGCGCGAGGCGGGGCAGCCCAGGCAGTGCATACCGATGCTCAGGAAGAGCGGAGCGGTTTCGGGATGGCTGTCGAGCACATCGCCGATGATAGAATTTTTGGTGATTTCCATAGTGATTACCTCCGTTGTGTATTTTTTGGAATATCGCTGTTATTATACCATATATCGTCTGTTTGTGCAATAGCGCTGTATCTCTGACTTCATGCCGGGTGCCCCGGCTGTCAGTGCGGCCGGGTGCCCCGGCTGTCAGTGCGGCCGCGTGCCGCGGTTGTCAGTGCGGCTTTGGATAGAGTGCATTTTACAAAGCCTTCTCTAAACGCCGCCCTATGACGCGGGCATAACGGTTAAGTTGCAGCTAAACGTCGGTTGCGCGGACTGGGTCAAGCGTCACGCTTGCGCGGATTGGGTCAAGCGTCACGTTTGCGACCAGTACTTTCTGTCCAGACTGCGGAATTGCACCGCCTCCAGCATGTGATGCGCGCGGATGACCTCCTCGCCGTCCAGATCGGCGATGGTGCGCGCCACCTTGAGCACGCGGTCGTAGGCTCTCGCGGTGAAGCCGAGCGACTCAAAGGCGGTTTTCAGCGTCGCCTCCGCCTCCTTGTCTATCACGCAGTAGCGGTCGAACTGCCCCGCGTTGATCTTGGCGTTGCAGGTGGTGCCGCTGCCCGCGTAGCGGCGCTGCTGAAGCTTCCGCGCCCTGTCCACGCGCTCCCTGATGGCGGCGGACGGCTCTCCCGTCTGCTTGCCGCGCAGCTCTCCGAACGCCACGGGCGGCACCTCAACGTGAATATCAAAGCGGTCGAGCAGGGGTCCCGATACGCGGCTGAGATAGCGGCGTATCTTGACCTCGGAGCAGGTGCAGGTGTGCGTGGGGTCGCCGAAGTAGCCGCACGGGCAGGGGTTCATCGCCGCGATGACCATGATCGAGCACGGGTAGGTGCATTTCTGCCCCGAACGCGATATGGTGATAACGCTGTCCTCTATCGGCTGCCGCAGCACCTCCAGCGCCGTGCGCGAGAACTCGGGCAGCTCGTCCAGAAACAGCACGCCGTGGTGCGCCAGCGATACCTCGCCCGGGCGGATGCTCCCCGTGCCGCCGCCGCCCAGTCCCACGGGCGTCACCGTGTGGTGCGGCGCGCGGAAGGGGCGCGTCCTGATCAGCCCGCCGCCTTGCAGCATTCCCGAAATGGAGTGTATCTTGGTGGTTTCTATCATCTCGTCAAAGGTCATGTCGGGCAATATCGACGGCACGCGCTTGGCAAGCATACTCTTGCCCGAGCCGGGCGGCCCGATGAGCAGGATATTGTGTCCGCCTGCCGCCGCTATCTCCAGCGCGCGCTTCACCTCAAGCTGTCCCTTGACCTGCGCAAAGTCGGGAACAAAAGTTGATGATGAAATCTTGTTTTCCTCGGCGGGCGCCGCCGGGGGAATTTTCTTCCTCCCCTCGAGGTGCGCCTTGAGCTGTTTGATGTTTTTGACGGGGTAGACCCTGATGCCCTCCACCACCGCCGCCTCCTGCGCATTGGGATAGGGGACGAACATCTGCCTGATGCCCGCTTCCTTTGCGGTGATGACCATGGGCAGCACGCCGTTGACGCTGCGCAGCTCGCCGCTGAGAGACAGCTCTCCGATAAACCCGCAGTCGCTCACATCGCAGCGCAGGTGTCCCGCCAGCCGCAGCAGGTTCACCGTGATGGGCAAATCGTAGATGGGACCCTCTTTTTTGATGTCGGCGGGCGCGAGATTAATCACAAAATGTGACGAAGGCAGGGGAAAACCGCAGTTGCTCAGCGCCGAGCGCACGCGGTCGCGGCTCTCCTTTACTGCCGTGTCGGGCAGCCCCACCATGTCGATCAGGGGCATTCCCACGCTCATGGCGGCCTCTACCTCTACGCGGTAGCCGTCTATTCCGTTAATGCCGAAGGCGGTACAAGTAACAACCATAACAAACACCTGTAAGAGCGGATTTTTGGGATTCCACAACAAATTATAACATAATTAGCGCCAAAAAACAATACATTAAGAGCTGATTGTTGGGATATTGTTGGAAGAATTGCATAAATTATTGGTATATTAATATGCAATCCTACAGTTTTGTCCCATTCGCTTGATAATGACTTGACAATGGGTTGAAAACATGATAAAATATTGTCGCAGAACATCATAGTTGCGGGGGTATATCATGGCAGACAGCAAAGTGTACTATGCGTCCCTTTCAGATGATGCTCTGGCCGAATTTTCTAAAAATGACGACAATGCCTTTAATGAGCTGGTTATCAGGTATCTGAATAAGATCAGATTTATCGCGCGCAAATACTCGGCTCAAGGCTACGAGCAAAACGACTTCGTTCAGGAAGGGCTTCTGGCTCTTCTATACGCCTGCAAAACATACGACGCGCATGGGGGTAGTTCGTTTGGGACTTTTGTTTCACTTTTAGTGGAGCGCAGGTTTATCTCTATCATCAGAAGCTCGCAGTCAAAAAAAGCGGTGCCCGACGCCATGCTGGTTCGGCTGGACGGGCTGGACGAGGAGTTGGCAGATTACGTTGCCACTCCCGAGGAACAGCTTGTCTGCAAGGAGCAGCTGGCGCAGGTTCTGAAACGGCTGGACGCTTTATTGTCGTCAAGAGAGTATGAGGTGCTCATGTTATTTGCCTCGGGGCTCAGCTATGAAGCGATTGCACGCAGGCTTCACATTACCGAGAAGTCGGTGGACAATGCGCTGCAGCGCGCCCGCAGAAAAGTCGGCGCAACCGAAATGTCCTGAACAGAATGCTGCGCAGTTTTATGAGGGACAAATATTATGCCAAAGTGAGGTAGATGTCCATGTTTGAAGACAAAACACTCGTCTGCAAAGATTGTGGTAAAGAGTTTGTTTTCACTGCCGGCGAGCAGGAATTCTACGCTGAAAAGGGTTTCGAGAACGAGCCCCAGCGCTGTAAAGAATGCAGACAGGCGCGCAAGAACGCCGTAAAAGCAAGCAGAGAATACTATGATACCACGTGTGCTGCGTGCGGTGGTCCCGCCAAAATTCCGTTCAGACCGATGGAAGGTAAGAGCTACTACTGCAGCGAATGCTTTGCAAGGAAAAAAGAGGCCGAAGAACAATAAGCTTCCTGCGATAAT
Organism: uncultured Eubacteriales bacterium; assembly: GCA_900316815.1. Classification (GTDB taxonomy): domain Bacteria; phylum Bacillota; class Clostridia; order Oscillospirales; family Acutalibacteraceae; genus Ruminococcoides. The sequence goes on from ONEN01000111.1 coordinate 9,277, forward strand.
TATTAATATGATTCATCACAGAGCGGGGAGGGGCATTTGCCCCTCCCCGCTGCCTGCGTGTCGCAGGAGCCGGTTCGCGCTATCGACGTTCTACATCAAGGCAATCTTCATGCACGCGTTATGACGCGGCATTAGCGGAAGGCGTTGCAAAATGCACTCTAATAATGTACCGCAGGTACAATTCATGGCGCAGCCAATTCATGTGCCGCAGGCACAATTCATGACCGCAGGTCAATTCATTCCTGTGCAAGCGCAGAATAATGAGCCAACACATTACCTTAATGCCGTTTTCCTTAATATCGTATTAGTTGCGCGGATTGACCGCCGAGGCACTCGGCAGGGGCAAGCCCTGTCCCTACAGAATAAAAAAACAAATATATATAAATTCAGTCGGGCACAAAACGTTGTTCTAAAGCCAACCTGTCTGCTCGACCTTCATTGTCAATTTTCCATTATCAATTTTCAATTGTCTCAAGACAACCGCCCGACCTTCACTCCCCACTCACAAAGGCTCCACACTCACAAAGGCTCCACACTCAAAAAACTCTTGGTCAGAAAAAGTCAAAAATTTTAAAAAGTTAGTATCCGCGCGTATTCGTGAGATTTTCGGAGAAAATAAAAGTATTCCCCGAAAATATTGACTTTATTTGACTTTGACTTTTCCTGACCTTTGTACTATACTGGTGTCAAAGCCCGAAAGGGTGAGGAAAGAAGGCATGAGAAATGAGAATGAGTGATTTGGTAGCGCAATACATTATGGAGATGCTGGAGCGGCAGGACGGCAGCGCGGAGATTCAGCGCAACGAGCTGGCGGGCAATCTGGGCTGCGTACCCAGCCAGATCAACTACGTCATCACCTCGCGCTTCACGCCCGAGCAGGGCTACATCGTGGAGAGCAGGCGCGGCGGCGGCGGCTACATCCGCATAAGCCGCGTGAAAATGGACAAGGGCACGGCGCTGATGCACATCATCAACTCCGTGGGCGACTCGCTGGACAAGAGCGCGGCGGAGGTCATGCTCCGCAACATGCTGCAGCGCAGACTGCTTGAAATGTCCGCCGCCAAGCTGATAGCGGCAGCGCTTTCCGACAGGACCCTCCGGCAGGTAGAGCAGGACAAACGCGACGCCCTGCGCGCCGATTTGTTCAAAAACATGTTGTTAACGCTGAACAGTTAGTGAAAAACAGAACAGGTATTGAAAAGAGTAACAGAGAGGTGACAGCAATGAAATGTCAAAAATGCGGCGCCGATAACGCCAACACACACGTCAAAACCATCATCAACGGCGAGTTCCGCGAGTATGATTTATGCAGTGAATGCGCCCGGAAGCTCGGCTACACCAACGCCTTTGCCGACTTCGGCAGCGATTTTTCGGGACTCCTCGGCAGCTTCTTCACCAACGTGCTCCCTGCCAGAACGCAGGCGACGCGCTGCGAGTTCTGCGGCAGCACCTATCCCGAAATCGCCAAAACAGGCAGAGTCGGCTGCGCGCACTGCTATGAGGTATTCGCCGACCGTCTCTATCCGTCCATCCGCCGTATGCACGGCAACACCACGCACTGCGGCAAAAACAGCGGCAGGCAGGAGGCAAAGGAGACAAAGCCCGCCGAGATGACCAAGGAAGAAAAAATCGCAGACATGAAACGGCAGCTCGACGAGGCGGTCAGAAAGCAGAACTTTGAGCGCGCGGCGGAGCTGAGAGACAGTATAAAGGAAATGGAGGGTTAACCGTGAGCAATGTTGTGATTTCCACCAGAGTCCGTCTGGCAAGGAACCTGAAGGACTATCCCTTCCCGTGCAAGCTCAGTCAGCAGGGCAGGGAGGAGGTGATCGAAAAGGTGCGCGACGCCGTCAAAAACGGCAACAGCGTGCTGGCAGACGATTTCTCCTATATCAAGATGAGCGAGGTTGACCCGGTAAAGCGGGTATCGCTGGTGGAGCGGCGGCTTGTCAGCCCCGAATTTATCAGCGACACCGAGGGCAGGGCGCTGCTGCTGAGCAGCGACAACAGCCTGTCCATCATGCTCAACGAGGAAGACCACATCCGCCTGCAGGTCATCACCAGGGGCTTGTCGCCGGAGCAGGCGTACGACACGGCGGATAAGCTGGACACCCTGCTTGACGAGCGGCTCGACTTCGCCTTTGACGAAAAGCTGGGCTACCTCACCCAGTGCCCCACCAATCTCGGCACGGGTATGCGCGCGTCGGTCATGCTGCACCTGCCGGCGCTGGAAAAGAGCCGCGCCGTCACGCGCATCGCGGGCAACCTGTCCAAGCTCGGTCTGACCATGCGCGGCGCGCACGGCGAGGGCACCGAGCCGAAGGGAGCGCTTTATCAGCTCTCCAACCAGGTGACGCTCGGCATCTCGGAGAAGGCGGCGATCGAGAACCTCAAGAACATCACGGCGCAGCTGGTGGCGCAGGAGGAGCAGGCGCGCGAGCGGCTCTGCAAGAGCGACGAGGTGCGCGACGCCATCGCGCGCAGTCTGGGAATCCTGCGGTACGCGCTGGTGATTTCCCACGACGAGGCGCTCAAGCTGCTGTCCAACGTCCGTCTGGGCATTGTGTCGGGACAGATCACCGACATTTCCGTTGACGTCATCGACAAGCTGATGACAGACGTAGAGCCTGCCACCCTGACGGTCAACGCGGGCAGGAGCCTGTCGGCGCACGAAAGAGACGTTGCCCGTTCCGAGCTGATTCGCCCGCGTGTCGCGGGAGCCGGTTCGCGCAACTGACGTTTGGCGAAAACTTTTCAGTTTGCGCCCGCGTCATAAGGCGGCGTTTATGGAAGGTTTAGTTAAATGTACTCTATCCAAAGCCGCACTGACAGCCGGGGCACCCGGAAGGTATATGATTAGATTTTGATTTTGATTGAGGAGGGATTCATATGTTCCAGTTCCAAAATTGTACAGAAAAGGCAAATAAGGCGCTCAACCTCGCACTGGAAAAGGCAGAGAGCTTCGGTCAGCACTATGTCGGCACCGAATATGTTCTGCTGGGTCTGATGGCGGAGGGCACGGGCGTTGCCGCCGCCGCGCTCAAAAGCGTGGGTGTGCGCGAGGAGGCGTTGGAAGAAGCGCTCATGCACGATTACGGCAACGTGTCCGTCACCCTCACCCCCGAGGATTTCACCCCGCGCACCAAGCGGGCGCTCCGTTCGGCGCTCACGCTTTCCGCGCGGCTCGGCAGCAGCTATGTGGGAACCGAACACCTCCTGCTCGGACTGCTGTCCGACAGCGACTGCTATGCCGTGCGCTTCCTCCGCGAGCAGGGCGTGAGCATAGACGCGCTGGTGCAGGCTATGCACCTGCAGCCCGGCGGCAGCGGCAGCCCAAAAGGGGGATTTTCGCAGGGCGGCGGCTTTGCGCAGGGCGGCATGGAGCAGGGCGGCGAACAGGAGGGCGGCTCCGCTCTCGACAAGTTCGGCAGAGACCTCACCAAGGCGGCGCATAACGGCGAGATCGATCCCGTCATCGGCAGGGAAAAGGAGATCGAGCGCGTCATCCAGATACTCTCCCGCCGCACCAAAAACAACCCCGTGCTCATCGGCGAGCCGGGCGTCGGCAAAACCGCCGTCGCCGAGGGGCTGGCGCTCGAGATTGCCAAGGGCAACGTCCCCGAAATCCTCCGCGACAAGCGCGTTGTCAGCCTCGACCTCACGGGCATGGTGGCAGGCGCCAAATACCGCGGCGACTTTGAGGAGCGCATCAAGGCGGCGATCGACGAGGTGAAAAGCTCCGGCAACGTGATTTTGTTCATCGACGAGCTGCACACCATCATCGGCGCAGGCGCGGCAGAGGGCAGCGCCGACGCGGCGAATATCTTAAAACCCTCGCTGGCGCGCGGCGATTTTCAGGTCATCGGCGCCACCACGCTGAACGAATACAGAAAATATATCGAGAAGGACGCGGCGCTCGAGAGGCGTTTCCAGCCCGTCAAAATCGGCGAGCCGACGCAGGAGCAGGCAATTGAAATTCTCAAGGGACTGCGCGACAGCTACGAGGCGCACCACAAGGTGAAGATCACCGACGAGGCGATCGAGGCGGCGGTCAAGCTGTCCTCGCGCTACATCGCCGACCGCTACCTGCCCGACAAGGCGATCGACCTCATCGACGAGGGCGCGTCCAAGGTGCGGCTTGCCGCCATGACCTCGCCCGACAACGTCAAGGAGCTGGAGGAGCAGGTCAAAAAGCTCGAAAGCGAAAAGGCGAGCGCCGTCAACGAGCAGGACTTTGAGCGCGCGGCAAAGCTGCGCGACGAGCAGAAGGC
>ONEN01000012.1:0-4086 GCA_900316815.1 uncultured Eubacteriales bacterium
CCTTCACCATCACCATTGAGTATGACGAGCCCGGCGAAGTTGTTTACGGCGACGCTGACGGCGACGGTAAGGTTACCATCGACGACGTAACCGCTATCCAGCGTATGCTCGCAGAGCAGGAAGGCTTCATTCTGGAGGCCGGCACCGACAAGTTCACAGCTGCTGACGTTGACGGCGACGGTTCGATCACCGTTCAGGATGCTACCCTGATTCAGCAGTACCTTGCGGAGCTTATTGAAAAGTTCCCCGTTGAGGAGCAGCCTGTGTAAGTTACCCTTTACGGCTTACCTGCGGGAAACCGATATTGCGTTAATACGTAATTCCCTATGATTATGGCAGGGGCGGAGCAATCCGTCCCTGCTTTTTTGCGCCGTATGCGCAGCTTTTGGCGTATGCGCGATTACGATTTTCTATTCTATTCCAAACGAAAATTGCCTTTGTCAGCAGAAGAAATTGTAACGTAAAGATTGCAAGTGTAACAACTTTTTAATTTTTGTTACAAATTTATATCAATATGCGCTGATTGCCCCTTGGGTACTTGAATGATAAAACTATATGTGGTATAATACAAGTATGAACGTGTACAATATCATGGGTTTTAAAGCATTTTGAACAGTTTGGTGAGTATGAAAATTAACGAATTTATGAAAAAACGCAAAATACTGATTGTTGTTGTGTGCGTGGTGCTGATAGCGGCGCTGCTGGGTTTGCACACAGCCATTTCAGCAAATATACTTTCTGAGCAGGAAGATGACAATTTTGTTTCCACTTCCAATATCAACCCGCGCTACGCTGAAATCATGCAGCGCGGCTCGCAGGCGCTGACGCAGGACACCAGCGCCATGGCGTCGAACACCGTCACTTCCTCCACACCGTCAACCAAGGCTCCCACAACCGCAGGCACCACCGCAGCTACCGCCTCCACAAAGGCAACTGCAAAGGCAACCACGGCTACGACCCGTAATAACGATACCAACACCGACGCGGCGACGGTTCCGCAGCAGGAGATACCCTTTGCTACCGCTGCAATACCCGAAACGCCCGCCAGCTACAGCGATCAATGGGATTTAGGCTATCTTATCGCGGTGGATAATCCCGATACCTCTTATGCCTGCGCCAAGATAACGCTGACAGACGAGGACAGAGATTTGCTGGAGCGCCTCTGCATGGGCGAGTTCGGCACGGGCGGCTTCATCGGCGCGAGCCTGATCGCGCAGTGCGTAAAGGACTCCATGAGCTTCGAGGGCTTCACCTCTGTGGCGGAGGTCATCCGCGAGAACCGTTACGACGGCAGTACCGAGGTAGGCACCAACGAGGAATGCCGCCAGGCGGTTCGCTATATCTTCGATGAGAACCACGACGCGGTGCAGCACCGTATCCTGTATATGTACAATCCTTATCTGGTGCAAAGCTCCTTCCATGAGAGCCAAAACTTCATCTTGTCTTATGCAGGCGTTCGTTTCTTCGATAGCTGGGCATAACGGAATGATTCGGACTGATTCAGGGCGTAAGCCCCGAATCGGTCCTTTGTTTTCCACAGAATTTATTAAAAGGAGATTGGGTATGAACATATTGATAACAGGCGGCACCGCCTTTGTAAGCCGTACCGCGGCGGCGCATTTTGCACGGAGAGGCGACAGCGTCACGGTGCTCAACCGCGGCAGCCGTCCGCAGCCCGAGGGCGTGACAAGCATTATCGCTGACAGAATGGCATTGGGCGAACGTCTGCGCGGCAGGCGCTTTGACGCGGTGCTCGATATTACCGCCTATACAGAGGAGCATGTGAAGGCGCTGCTCGATTCGGGCGTTCAATTTGACGACTATATCTTTATCAGCTCCAGCGCCGTCTATAACGATGCGGGGGACTGTGTGTTTAAGGAGGACGCACCCTGCGGAGAAAACGCCGTATGGGGCGCGTACGGCGCGAATAAACGGAAGGCGGAGCTTTATCTTCGCGCACACTGTCCGCAGGCGTATGTGCTGCGGCCGCCGTATCTTTACGGCGAGTGGAACAATATCTACCGCGAGGCGTTTGTTTTTGACTGCGCGGACGCTGACCGCCCGTTTTATCTGCCGCGCGAGGGGGAGATGCGCCTGCAGTTTTTTCATGCGGAAGACCTGTGCCGCTTTATCTCGCTGCTGTTGGAGCGGCACCCTGCGGAGCGGGTCTATAATGTGGGCAATCCGCAGGCTGTTACGGTGCGCGAATGGGTGACCCTCTGTTATCGGGCGGCGGGAAAGGAGCCGACATTCGTTTCCGTGAGCGGAGAGGTTCCGCAGCGGAGCTATTTTTGCTTCCACGACTATGCGTATTACCTGGACGTCAGCCGCATGGCTTCGCTGATGTCGGACACGCTGCCGCTTGACGAGGGCTTGCGCAGGTCATATAAATTTTACCGTCGATATCCCGATTGTATTTATCGGCGCAACCCATATTTGGTAAATATTGCCGAATTAAAACTGAGGGATTGATAATTGGTCGAAAACGTGCTAGAATAGAGCAACAACAATCTGTTCGAGGTATGTATGAAAAGATTTTTATCTGTAATATTGCTGCTTGCACTCGCGGTCGGCCTGTACGGCTGCGGCGATCGGCCTGCCAAAAGGACATCCCAAAGCAGTCAGGTCAGCGCCGTCTCGCAGGACAGCGCTGCGACTTCGGATCAGGCGACAACTGACTCAGCGCGGAAAGCGACGCGGGACCAGGTTCACCAAACAACGGATCCGTCGAATCCTGTGGAGACGCATCCGATGGCATGGCGCATTAACTCCGACTTCTTTAAGCGCACGCTGAAGCAGAGGAGAGCCGAGCTGGAAACGGAGGAGCTGCTGCAGACTCCCGAGCTCCCGACGGGCTGCGAGTCGGTCGCGCTGACCGCCGCGCTCCGCTGTCTGGGCTTCACTCCCGATAAAACCGAAATTGCCGATAATTACCTGAGCTACGGCGAGGATGTGATGTGGGATTATGTGGGCGATCCGTATGATTACGACGGTGCGGGCGTTTTTCCGCCCGGTCTGACAAACTGCGCCAACAACTACCTGGCCGCTACCCAGCGCGACAAATATGCCGCCTACAATACTATGGGCGTCGAGTTTGAGAACCTGCTCAAGCTGATTGACAACGGTTTTCCCGTCGTTCTCTGGACGACGATGGACTACGAGGAGCCGATGCTCGGCGACGTCGCCTATGAGTACGAGGGCGAGTATTATTACTGGTTCGAGCTGGAGCACTGCGTACTGTTGTACGGCTACGATCTGGACGAGGGCACGGTGATGCTGAACGACCCGATGCAGGGCACAGTCACCATGGATTTTCTGCAGATGAAGACGGTGTACGACGCCATAGGCAGGCTCTCCATGACCATTAAGACAAAGGAATAAGCGAATACTTATATTATAGTATACTAATACTAATAAAGCGCTGCGCAGCGGTTGTCCGCTTGCACAGCGCTTTGTTGCCTGTATGATACTTTACGGAGTGAGTTTTTAAAGAAGCTCTTCCTCTTCCTTTTTGTCGAGCATACACTCAACGAGGACGGCTTTCTGGGCGTGAAGACGGTTCTCCGCCTCCTCAAAGATTTCGTTGGCGTGCGCCTCAAAGACGTCGGCGGTGATTTCTTCGCCGCGGTGAGCCGGCAGGCAGTGAAGCACCATGCACTCGTCGTTGGTGACAGCCATCAGCGCCTCGTTGACCTGATAAACGCCCTCGAACACAGCCTCGCGCGCTTTCTTCTCTTCCTCCTGTCCCATGGAAGCCCATACGTCGGTGTAGATGACGTCGGCGTCCTTTGCCGCTTCCATCGGGTCGTTCACGATCCGGAACTTGTCGCCGTACTGCGCGCCGAATTCCATGATGTGCTCGGGCGGGAAATAGCCGTTGGGACATGCCGCCGAGAAGGACATGCCCGTCTTGAGGGCGCCGACTGCCAGCGAGTTGAGCATGTTGTTGCCGTCGCCGATAAAGCACATCTTCAGTCCGTCGAGCTTGCCCTTGAACTCGCGGATGGTCATGAGGTCGGCGAGCACCTGACAGGGATGGCAGTAGTCGGTCAGACCGTTGATGATCGGGATGGAGCCGTATTCCGC
>ONEN01000012.1:4096-21392 GCA_900316815.1 uncultured Eubacteriales bacterium
CTCTGGGCGAAGGTGCGGATCATAATGGCGTCAATGAAGCGCGAGAGCACGCGCGCGGTGTCCTCTACCGGTTCGCCCCTGCCGATCTGCAGGTCGTTGGAGCTGAGGAAGAGGGGATAGCCGCCGAGCTGGGTCATGCCCACCTCGAAGGATACGCGGGTACGGGTGCTGGATTTTTCAAAAATCATGCCGAGCGTTTTGCCCTTGAGAAGCTTGTGCTCAATGCCGTGCTTCTGCTCGTATTTGAGCTGGTCGGCGAGGTTGAGGGTGCGGGTGATCTCCTCGGTCGACCAGTCCTCCAGTTTCAGTAAGTGTTTCATGCTGTAATCTCCTTTAATGTTTTATCGAGTATGTTAACCGCTTCCAGAAGCTCGTCCTTGGTAATTGTCAGCGGGGGCAACATTCTGAGCAAATCCTTGGCGGTGATGATCAACAGGCCGTTGGCAACGCATTTGGCTGCGGCGTCGTGGGCGTCACCCTCGATTTCGATGCCGACCATCAGACCCAGACGGCGCACGCTTTTGACGCCGCTGAGCTGTAACAGCTTCTCCTCGAGAAAGCGTCCCTTTTCTTCCACATCGCTGAGGAACGCGTCGTTTGCGATGGTGTCGAGCACATAGTTGGCGCCCGCGCAGACAACGGGATTCGCGCCGAAGGTGGTGCCGTGGGTGGAGGGCGACATCACGGTTTTCAGCTTGTCGCCGCACAGGCAGACGCCGATGGGCAGGCCGCCGCCGAGACCCTTTGCCACGGTCATCAGGTCGGGCGTTACGCCGTAGTGCTCATGCGCGAAGAGCTTGCCGGTTCTGCCGACGCCCGTCTGCACCTCGTCGATGATCAGCAGGATGTCGTTTTTCTCGCAGAGGGTGGCAACCGTCTGCACATATTGCTTGTCGAGGATGTTCACGCCGCCCTCGCCCTGCACGACCTCCAGCATAACGGCGCAGGTTTTTTCGTCGATGTTGTTTTTGAGGTCGTCGAGGTTGTTGGGCTCGGCGTATTTAAAGCCCTGTGTAAAGGGAAAGAAGTAGTTGTGAAAAACCTCTTGTCCTGTCGCGGCGAGCGTGGTGACGGTTCTGCCGTGGAAGGAGTTCTTGAGGGTGATGATCTCGTTGTGATCGGGTCCGTATTTGTCAAAGCTGTATTTGCGCGCGATTTTAATGGCGCATTCGTTCGCCTCGGCGCCGCTGTTGCCGAAGCATACCTTGGAAAGTCCCGTCAGGCGGCACAGCTTTTCGGCGAGGTCGCTCGCCTGCGGGCTGTAGAAGTAGTTGGACATATGCTGAATGGTGTTTGCCTGCGCGCTCACCGCCTTTGCCCAGCCCTCGTCGCAGTAGCCGAGGGAGTTGACGCCGATGCCCGAGCTGACGTCGAGGTAGCGCTTGCCGTCTTCGTCGTAGGCGATGACGCCCTTGCCGCTTTGAAGGGCGACGTCGTAGCGCCCGTAGGTGTGCATAATATACTGCAGGTCTTTTTCTTTTGTGTTCATTTTACCCCTCTTTTCCGTTTTCATAGCTGAAAACATACAAATCGTCGCGTTTCTCAAAGCCGAAGTCGCGCCAGAAGTTCTGCCCCGTTTCGTTGTTCTGATAGCAGAAGATGTGTGTTTTTTCAATGCCCTCCGCCGCGATTTTGGCGATCGCTTTTTCGGCGAGGGCGTGACCGATATGGCGGCGGCGGTAGTCGGGCAGCACCGCCATATGGTGGATAAAGCCGCGCCTGCCGTCGTGACCCGCGAGAACGGTTCCCACAATTTTACCGTCGGCGACAGCCACCTGCGACAGCCCCTCGTTGCGCCTGAGATAGCGCTCGATCTGCGACCGCTCGTCGGCGGCGGACAGGGCGCGCTTGGTGGTTATCTGCCACATCGCGAAAATTTCATCGTAGTCGTCAATTGTCATGGGTCGGATCAATACCATGCGGTCACCTCAAAGTATAATAAAGAAATAGAATGTATAAATGTGTAGAAATATATATAAATATATGTAAATAAGTATGAGCGGATCAGCTTTTGCGCCGTTAGTAGAACATGGTGCCGATACCCTCGTCGCTGAAAAGCTCGAGGAGAATGGAGTGCTCGAGTCTGCCGTCGATGATGTGGGCGCGGTTGACGCCGCTGCGCACCGCCTCCACACAGCAGTCGATTTTGGGGATCATGCCGCCCGAGATAATGCCGTCGCGCTTGAGCATGGGTACCTCGCTGACGTTGACTACGGGGATCAGGCTTTCGTCGTCGTGGACGTCGCGCAGGAGTCCGCGGATGTCGGTCATCAGAATCAGCTTTTTCGCACCGAGCTTTGCCGCTATCTGTGCCGCGGCGAGGTCGGCGTTGATGTTGTAGACGTTGCCGTCGTAGCCGCCCGCCACCGTCGCGACGATGGGAATGTAGCCGTCCTTCATGGCGTTTTGCAGCGGTTCTGGGTTCACCTCGCGTATCTCGCCCACAAAGCCCAGATCCGCCGCGCCCGAAACGAGCTTGTCCGCCATGAGCAGCTTGCCGTCGAGGCCGCAGAGACCGAGCGCTCTGCCGCCGTGGTGCTCCAGCAGCTGCACCAGGCTTTTGTTGACCTTGCCCGCCAGCACCATCTGCACGATGTCGATGGTTTCCTGATCGGTGACGCGCATACCGTTTTCAAATTTGCTTTCCTTGCCGACCGCCTTGAGCATGGCGTTGATTTCGGGGCCGCCGCCGTGTACCAGCACGACGTTGATGCCGATGAGCTGCATGAGCACCAGATCGCTCATGACAGCGGATTTCAAATCCTCGTTGATCATGGCGTTGCCGCCGTATTTGACGACAATGGTTTCGCCCGACCATTTTTTGATATAGGGCATGGCCTGTATTAAGACCTTAGCCCGCTTTTTATTGTCCATTTCGTTCTCCAATCAGGTGCGGTAGTCTCCGTTAATCTTTACATAGTCGTATGTTAAATCGCAGCCGTATGCCTCGGCAGTTGCTTCGCCGTCGCCCATGGTGATGAGGATGGTGATCTCCTTTTCCAGCAAAATCTGCTCCGCCTTGGCTTCGTCGAATGCGAGGCCGCAGCCGTCCTGACACACTAAAATCTCGCCTGACGCGGATTGATAGGCAACGTCGATTTGCTTGACATCGTCCACCTCGGCGCCGCTGTAGCCGATCGCGCAGAGGACTCTGCCGCAGTTGGCGTCCGCGCCGAACATCGCCGCCTTGACAAGACTGGAGCAGATGACGCTCTTGGCGACGGTCTTTGCCGCCTGTTCGTTCTTCGCGCCGCTCACCTTGCAAATGAGCAGCTTGGTCGCGCCCTCGCCGTCGGCGGCGAGCTTTTTGGCTACGGCTTTAAACGCCGCGGTGAGCGCTTTGGTGAATATTTTATAGTCGCCGTTCTTTTCGGTGATCGCCTCGTTGCCCGCGTAGCCCGAGGCGAGGATGGCGAGCGTGTCGTTGGTGGAGGTGTCGCCGTCCACGCTGACCATGTTGTAGCTCACATCCGCCGCTTCCACCAGGGCGGCGCGGAGCATGTCGGCGGAAATGGCGGCGTCGGTGGTGACAAAGGAGAGAGTCGTACCCATGTTGATGTGGATCATGCCGCTGCCCTTGGCGATGCCGCCGATGGTGACGGTCTTGTCGCCGATGACGGTCTGCAGCGCCCACTCTTTTTTGACGGTGTCGGTGGTCATGATCGCCTCCGCCGCGTTAGTGCCGCCCTCCTTGGAGAGGATGTCCCTGAGCGCGTTCACGCCGCTTTCGATCGGCGCGAGGGGAAGGGGCTGACCGATGACGCCCGTTGACGCCACGATGACGTCGTTTTCGTCAATGCCGAGCGCGTCCGCCGCCAGCCGTGCCATCGCTTCGGCTTTTTCGTAGCCGTCGGGGTTGCAGGCGTTGGCGTTGCCCGAGTTGACGACGACCGCCTGCGCCACACCGTTCGCAAGGTGCTTCCGCGTGACGTAGATGGTGTCGGATTTGACGAGGTTCTTTGTGAAAATAGCCGCCGCCGTACACGGCTTGTCGCAGGCGATCAGCGCGAGGTCGCGCTTGCCGTTGGGGATGACGGCGGATTCGTTAGCTTTTGCCGCCTTGGCGATGGCGGCGGAGGTGGCGGCTTTAACGCCCGCGCAAACGCCGTTGGCGGTAAAGCCCTGCGGCGCGGTGACGCCGCCCTGTATAAATGTATAATTGTTCATAATTTTTTCCTTTTTTCAGTACGGTCGTTGCCACGACGGGGCAATCCGCCCGCGTTATAGCGCCCCGTGCGCCGAGGGCGCTTTCTCCCGCAACGTGACGTTGCATCCAATCCGCGCAACTAACGTTTTTCAGCAATTTAATCGTTTGCTGCCGCGTTATAGTGCCCCGTTAACTAAACGTTTTGCAAAATGCATTTTGTCAAAAGGGGCACTGACCGCCGGGGCACCCGGTCAGAATGCCGGGGGGACGATGATCAGGCCTGTGGTTTCGTCCAGACCGAAGATGATGTTCATGTTCTGGATCGCCTGACCTGCCGCTCCCTTTACCATGTTGTCAATTGCGGCGCAGGCAACCAGCTTGCCGGCGCGCTTGTCGTGATGTATTGAAATATCGCAGAAGTTGGAGTAGCGCACGTTGTGAATGTCGGCGCATTTGCCGTCGTCCAGCAGACGGACAAAAAACTCGTCCCTGTAGTAATCCTCATATGCCTTGCGGATTGCTTCAAAGGTCACGCCCTCCTTGATGTCCGCGTAAACCGTCGCGAGAATACCGCGGTTGACGGGGAGCAGGTGGGGAACAAAGGTGATGGTCACGTCCTCGCCGCTCAGCCTGGAGAGCGTTTGCTCGATTTCGGGAGTGTGGCGGTGCGAGGCTACCTTGTAGGCGTGGAAGCCCTCGTTCAGCTCGGGGAAGTGGCTGCCCTGCGTGGGCTTTCTGCCGGCGCCCGTTACGCCGCTCTTGCAGTCGCAGATAATACCCTTGGTGCTGATGAGTCCGTTCACAATCGCGGGCGCGATCGCCAGCGGCGAACAGGTGGTGTAGCAGCCGGGGTTCGCAATCAGGCGCTTGCCCTTGATGCTGTCGCGGAAGAACTCGGGAAGTCCGTAGACGCTCTGCGCGTGCAGCTCCTTGTCCAGAAAGGTGCCGCCGTACCATTCGGTGTATTCGTCCTCGCTCTCGAGGCGGAAGTCCGCGCCGAGGTCGATGAACGCCTTGCCCGCGCGCATACACTGCGCCGCAAGCTCCTGTGAAAGGCCGTGGGGGAGGGCGGCGAAGATGACGTCGCTCTTTTCCACCACCGCGTCCTGATTTTCGCATACCATATCGTTTAAAAAGGCGTAGGCAGGGTACACGTCGCTGAGCTTCTGTCCCTCAAAGGACACCGAGCTGACAGCGGCAACCTCCGCTTCGGGGTGCGCGGTCAGCAGGCGGACAAGCTCCGCGCCCGCGTAACCCGTGGCGCCTACAATACCTGCTTTTATCATGTTGATCCTTCCTTTTCTTAATCCATCGCAGAGAAGCTCCGCGTATTATATCCTTATAAATTTTCCGCAAGCGCCTGCATACGCTTTGCCTGCTCTCTGACAAGCTCGGGAGCGGGACCGCCGAACGCGGTGCGCTGCGATACGCAGTTTTCAAGTGAGATCGCGGCGTAGACATCTTCGGTAAAGACGCCGCATACCGCCTTGTATTCCTCTAAGGGGAGATTTTCCAGATCGGTGCCCAGCTCAATGCAGCGCGCAACCAGCTCGCCCGTCGCCTTGTAGGCGTCGCGGAACGGCACGCCGTTTTTGGTGAGCCAGTCGGCGCAGTCGGTGGCGTTGATAAAGCCGCCCGCCGCCGCCTTTCTCATGTTCGCGGGGAGCACGCGCATGGTGTCGAGCATGGGCGTGAACGCGGTCAGGCACATTTTCACGGTGTCCACCGCGTCAAATATCGCCTCCTTGTCCTCCTGCATATCCTTGTTATAGGCGAGGGCGATACCCTTCATCACGGTGAGCAGGGTCATGGTGTCGCCGAATACCCTGCCGCTCTTGCCGCGCACCAGCTCGGCAATGTCGGGATTTTTCTTCTGCGGCATAATGGAGGAGCCGGTGGAGAATGCGTCGTCCAGCTCTACAAACTTAAATTCCCAGCTGCACCACAGGATGATCTCCTCGGAGAAGCGGCTGAGGTGTACCATGATGATGGACAGCACCGAGGCGAACTCCATGCAGAAATCGCGGTCGGAAACGCCGTCGAGGGAGTTGTTGGTGATTCTGTTAAAGCCGAGCAGACCGGCGGTGACGGTTCTGTCAATGGGATAGGTGGTGCCCGCCAGCGCGCAGGAGCCGAGCGGCATTTCATCCATGCGCTTCAGGCAGTCCTCCAGACGCGACACGTCGCGCAGGAGCATTTCGCCGTAGGCGAGCAGATGATGGCCGAATACGATCGGCTGCGCTCTCTGCAGATGGGTGTAGCCCGGCATGACGGTTTCGCTGTACTGCTCCGCCTTGTCGGCGATGACCTTGATGAGACCGACGACCAGCTCCTTGACGTTGACAACCTCTTTTTTGAGGTAGAGCTTGACGTCGAGCGCCACCTGGTCGTTGCGGCTGCGGGAGGTGTGCAGGCGCTTGCCGTCGTCGCCGATGCGACGGGTCAGCTCGCCCTCGATGAAGGTGTGAATATCCTCCGCCTCGGGATCGATGGTCAGCGCGCCGCTCTCAATGTCGGCGAGAATGCCGAGGAGCCCCTGCCGGATCGCCTCGCTGCTTTCTTCGCTGATAATGCCGCATTTGCCGAGCATGGCGGCGTGGGCGATGCTGCCCTCTATGTCCTCCTTGTACATGCGGCTGTCAAAGGAGATGGAAGAGTTGAAATCGTTTGTGGTTTTTGAAAGCTCCTTCTTGAAGCGTCCTTTCCAAAGCTGCATATTGTTCCTCCGTTATTTTTTGCGTTTTTCTTTCGGAAATACGGGGCGGTTCACGGCAAAAAGCAGGCTGCGGCAGCGCCGGAAGATACCCCCATTAAACACTATATGGGCAGGGATATTTCACCCTGCCCGAAAGATTGATTGTCATGTTGTGCGGGACGCGTCGGCTGTTTGCAGCGGAAACGCTTATTTAATGAGACCCTTCTTCGCGCGCACCTTGATGGGGAGACCGAACAGGTTGATGAAGCCTGCGCTGTCGTTCTGATCGTAAACCTCGTCCTCGTCAAAGGTCGCGATCTCCTCGTCGTAGAGGCTGTAGGGGCTGGTGACGCCTGCGTCGATGATGTTGCCCTTGTAAAGCTTGAGCTTTACGTCGCCGGTCACATACTCCTGCGTGCTGTCAACGAAAGCGGACATCGCTTCGCGCAGGGGGGTGTACCACTTGCCGTCATATACCAGATCGGCAAAGGTGTTGGCGAGGTTCTTCTTGTAGTGCAGGGTGTCCTTGTCGAGGCAGATTTCCTCGAGCTTGTTGTGCGCCGCGAACAGAATGGTGCCGCCGGGGGTCTCGTATACGCCGCGCGCCTTCATGCCGACCAGACGGTTCTCAACGATGTCGGTGATGCCGATGCCGTTTCTGCCGCCGATTTCGTTGAGCTTCTCAATGATGGCGACGGACTCGGTGTCCTCGCCGTTGATCTGCGTGGGAATACCCTTCTCAAAGTGGATGGTGACGTACTCGGGCTTGTCGGGCGCCTGCTCGGGAGATACGCCCATCTCGAGGAAGCCTTCCTTGTTGTACATCGGCTCGTTCGCGGGATCCTCCAGATCCAGACCCTCGTGGCTGAGGTGCCAGAGGTTCTTGTCCTTGGAGTAGTTGGTCTCTCTGTTGATCTTCAGCGGAATGTTCTTTGCCTCCGCGTAGGCGATCTCTTCCTCACGGGACTTGAACTCCCATGTTCTCCACGGCGCGATGATCTTCATGTCGGGAGCGTACGCCTTGATGGCAAGCTCAAAACGAACCTGATCGTTGCCCTTGCCGGTGCAGCCGTGGCAGATCGCGTCGGCGCCTTCCGCCTTGGCGATCTCAACGATTCTCTTGGCGATTACGGGACGCGCAAAGGAGGTGCCCAGAAGGTATTTTCCCTCATAAACAGCGCCCGCCTTGACGGTGGGGAATACGTATTCCTCTACAAATTCCTTGTTGAGGTCTTCAATGTAGAGCTTGGAGGCGCCTGTGGCGATTGCCTTCTCCTCCAGACCGTCCAGCTCGGTGCCCTGACCGACGTTGCCGGAAACGGCGATAACCTCGCAGTCGTCATAGTTTTCCTTGAGCCAGGGAATGATAATAGATGTGTCCAAGCCGCCCGAATAGGCAAGCACTACTTTTTTGATTTTGTTGTCAGCCATGATGCTTTCCTCCAAACAGTTTTTGTTACGGTTACCATTATACACCAACTTCCCGAAAAATCAAGAGCTATTTGTATAAATATTCAATTTTTAAGCTTTGCACAATTTTCGCGGAACTGTTGGTCGATTTTGGTAGATTAGCTGAATACTGCGGTAAAAACAACGTTTTCGGCTTGATAAACTACAAAAAAGCCGAGGGACAATTTATTATGAATATTCACAAAAAAGCATGAAATATTCAAAATAATGAATATTTTGGTAAAAGTATTGAATATTATTCAGAAAGTGATATAATAGTAGAAAGAGATTATTTTTGAATTTTTTTGAAAGGATTTGGTAAAATGGCAGAGTTTCGTTCAATTAATCCGCAGGAGATTTTTGACAATCCCTTTAAGCTGTACGGCAGCGTCTGGGGGCTTTTGACGGCGGGCAATCACGATTGGTTCAACACGATGACCATCAGCTGGGGCGGCGTGGGAATCATGTGGAACAAGCCCGTCACGTTCACCTTCGTCCGTCCGCAGCGCTACACCTTCGAGTTCATTGAGCGCGGCGAGTACTTCACCGTCAGCTTTTTTGACGAGCAGTACCGCAGCGCGCTGAGCTTCTGCGGCTCCAAGAGCGGCAGAAACGTCAACAAGGTGCAGGAAACGGGTCTGACGCCCGCCTTCACCGAGGAGGGCGTGCCGTACTTTGAGGAGGCGCGGCTGGTGTTTGTCTGTAAAAAGCTCTATGCGCAGCCGCTTAACGAGGAGAGCGTGCTGGGCGGCGACGCTGTGCTCAAGCAGTATAACGGGGACGACTATCACAAGATGTATATCAGTGAAATTCTGGAAGTCATGACAAAATAAGGAGGCAAAAACAGTCATGAGAGAAAAGGGAAGAAAAGTATTGGGCGTTGCGCTGAGCGTGTGTATGACCGCGTCGATGGCATATGCGGTTCCCGCGGCGGCAGCGGAGACAAAGACGATCAACCTCAACGAGCAGGCGTGCTATTTGCGCACCAAGGGGGACATTGTGAAGGCGTTCTCACAGGCGGTCCCGCAGGATTACGACGCGGCGTTCTTCGCGGAGGAGGGCTCCGCACATGCGCCCTACAAGGAGTTCACCATGACCGACATCGCGAAGGAGAACGCCGTCAGGGTAGCGAACTACTACCGCTGGCTGGAGGGACTGTCGGGCTTTGAATCCGCCTCAGCCGACGCATGGAGCAGAGCCGCCAAGGGGTCGGTGCTCATTGAGAGAAACATTGAGCTGACAAAAGAACTGTCGCACTATCCCGAAAAGCCTGCCGATATGGACGAGGCGTTTTATCGCGACGGCTACGCGGCAACGAGCTCCAGCAATATTGCCTACGGCTTCGGCGCGTCGCAGAGGGCTCTTCTCGGTCTGACGAGGGGATTTCTCAACGACGAGGGCTTCACCGTTCCCGGACACCGCAACACTTTCATGACGCGCAACGGCGTATCCTTTGCGGCGGGCTATTCCAAGAAATGCGCCGTAAACACTATCATTTACACGGATGACCCGAATCAGCAGGGTGAATCCGTGGTCGGCAACAATAACCCCGCCTACGCATGGCCGACGCCGGGTTATTTCCCCGAGGAGGACATCAGCACAAAAGCGGTCTGGACGGTCAATCTCAACACCGACGTGGTGAGACCCGCGGGCGATACTTATACCGTCACCGTCACGGATATGGGCACCGGAGAGAAGTTTGTACGGAATTCCACCGCAACGGGTCTTGATGATTCCCCATACTGGGGCCGTTATATCTGCTTCAAGTCTCCCGACGCGGACAGCTACAGCGGCAAGAGCTACAAGGTGGAGGTGTCGGACATGGTCGACGCCGCCCGCAATCCCGTTAACTTCGAGTACACCGTTAATTTCTTCAGCTATGAGGATGAGGTGGAGATCGACGGTGCGACCTACACCTCCGACGCGTACGGCAGGCTCACCAGGACGTCGGCCCCCGCTTATCTGTTGGGCGATGTGACGGGCGACGGCAAAGTCGACGTGCAGGACGTCACCGCGATGCAGCGCATTATTGCGGAAATGAACGTGCCGGACGAGAGAACTATCAAGGCGGCGGATATTGATAAGGACGGCACGGTTTCCGTCAGCGACGCCACCCTCCTGCAGCGCTACTTGGCGGAGTTTACTGTTGAGCTCTAACTATTGTCTGCCGGCGCGAAGCGCCGGAGATGACAATTGGCAATTGAGAATTGAGAATTGAAAATGGACAATTATGGTCGGGAAGAAGCCTGACGGCAATTGGCAATTGAAAATTGAAAATTGAAAATTCAGGTCGGGAATACAGCTTTGTTTATGAGAAGCCGTCGTTCCCGACCGAATTTATTGAAATGGAATCGGGCAGAAAAGGTTGTTCAAAAGCTAACCTGTCTGCCCGACCAAAACGCAACACTCCACACTCCAAAAAGACTGCAACGCGCCGAGGGCGGTCGTTGCCACGACTCCCGCGTTATAAGGCGGCGTTTGTCCGACGTTTTGCCAAACCGACTTTTCCGAAGCCGCACTGAGAGCCGAGGCACTCGGCCGGGGCACCCGGCCGGGTTGTTTATTTGCCCCACTTATTTTGTATTATCTTCCTTGTGTTTGTGTAAAACAATTGTTGACTAATCTGTTAAAAAAGGGTACAATAAGAATCGATTGGACTGATGAATATGAACAAAGTACGAACCGCCCGACTTCGGCTGTCCGCGCTGAGTATCTTCAGGGGAATTCTGAACCGCAGCGTGCCGCGCGCGTTTTACCGCCTGCTGTGCGCCCTAGACGAATCCCCCGAGGTGTTTCTGCGCGCCTACGGGGAGTTTTTCTCCCTTATCAGCGAACGCGGCTGCGCCGATTGCCTTGCTTACGCCATGACCGAAGCGGCGCTTTTTGATGAAAACTGCTTCACCCGCTCCGCAGCGGGCGGCACCGAAGGAACGCTTCCCGAGGGAGTGCTCCGCGCCGCCGAAAGCGACTGCGCGGCTGTTCTTGCCGCCGCGTCCCTGCAAAGCGAGGAGGTGCTGCAGGCATACTCCCGTTACGACGCGATTCAGCCTGTCGCAGACAGCCTGCCCCGCTGGCAGAGCGGCGCCTGCGCCGAGGCGTTCGAACTGTTTGACGGCTCCATGGAGCGCGCCGCGCGGTGGTACCGCGAAAACGGCTGCGGCATGTTCGCGCGCTATAAGGCGTTTGTCTGGCGCGACGGCGACATCCGCCCCGTGCTGCACCACGACGCGGTGAGCATGGACGACTTTACGGGCTATGAGCGGCAGCGCCGAAAGGTGGACGACAACACACGCGCCTTCCTCGCGGGCAAGAGCTGCAACAACTGCCTGCTCTACGGCGACATGGGCACGGGCAAAAGCTCCACCGTCAAGGCGATGGCCAACACCTACCGCCGTCAGGGGCTGCGCATTGTGGAAATGCCCAAGGAGCAGCTCGCACAGTTTCCGCAGCTGGCGGAAAAGCTGGCGCATTTGCCGTTGAAGTTCATTATCTTTATTGACGACCTTTCTTTTCAGCACCACGACGCGAGCTACACCTCGCTCAAGGCTGTGCTGGAGGGCGGTCTCGCGGCTCGCCCCGCCAATGTTCTGATCTACGCAACCTCCAACCGCCGTCACATCGTCAAGGAACGGCTGTCTGACCGGGCGCTCGAGGTTGATGATATACATACGCGCGACAATATGCAGGAGACCCTTTCGCTGTCCGACAGATTCGGGCTGAACGTCTGCTACACCGCTCCGTCGAAAAACGAGTTTTTGGAGATCGTGACGGCGATGGCAAGGGCGAGGGGCGTCACGCTGCCCGAGAGCGAGCTGCGCGCGGGCGCCGAGCGCTTTGCGCTGGCACGCGGCGGACGTTCTCCGCGTTGCGCCAAGCAATATGTTGAATCGCTTTTTTGTTGAACACTTTGACGAATAACGGAATTGGAGGATGTAAGATGAAAAAAATTGTATCAGCGCTTTTGGCAGGTGTTATCGCCGTTTCGTCCGCGGTTTTCTTTGCGGGCTGCAACGAGGAGGAATATCCCGTTCAGATTGCCAACTACACGATTGAAAAGGAACCCGAGAACGTCGTGGTGCTCGACCCTGTCACCGCCGACATCATGGCGTATATGAACTATGACAGAAAGCTCGCGGGCAGAAGCGACGCGGTAAGCCAGCCCGAGCTGGCGGCGGCTCCCGTTGTGGGAAGCGAGAACGCGCCCGATGTGAAGGCAATCACCGACCTGAAGGCGGACCTCGTATTCTGCGGCGAAAACCTGGAAAAGAACGTGCAGGAGGAGCTTGAGAGCAAGGGTGTGCAGGTGATCAAGCTGCAGACGCCCGAAACCACCGCCGAGGTAAAGACCAATTACGAAACCATCGGCAAGGCGC
Source organism: uncultured Eubacteriales bacterium (assembly GCA_900316815.1). GTDB lineage: Bacteria > Bacillota > Clostridia > Oscillospirales > Acutalibacteraceae > Ruminococcoides. The sequence continues at coordinate 16,761 of ONEN01000012.1, forward strand.
TCGGCGGCAAGCAAAAGGGCAGCCGCGCGGGCAAGGACTCCTACGCCAAGCTTATTCTCGATTTGGAAAAGCAGAAGCGCGACATCGAGGGTCTGAGCGGCACGGGCGCACTCAATACCATCTGCTACCTCTATATAGAGAATAAAAAGTTTGCCAATCTGGCAAGCGGCAACTACGGCAATATCCTCATGGGCTACACCAATTGCGTCAATATCTTCTCTGTCGGTCACAGCGAGGAGATGACCTCCGTCAATGACGACACCGCAAAGGTGGTGGCAAACTCCAACCCGAACTTTATTTTCTACGACGACGAGGCGACGCTCAAGGCGCTGCAGTCCAACAAGACGCTGTCCAAGCTCAAGGCGGTCACCTCTAAAAAGACCATGCGCATCCCGCTGAAAAATATGTCGCTTCCGGGCATAACGGCGGGCAAGACGGTGCAGGCGATGATAGATTTTATCTATAAGGGCAAGGTCACCACGCCCGACGAGGCGACGGTCCCGCCGACAACGGCTCCCGGCAAGAAGGCGGAGGACAAGAAGGCAGAGGACAAGAAGACGGAGACGAAGGCAGCCGAAACCAAGCCTGCCGAGACCAAGGCGGAAGAAACCAAGGCGGCGGAAGCGGCGAACGCGGAGGAATCAAAGGATTTGTCCGCTGACTATAAAATCAACCTCGAAAGCCTTTCACTGAAAAAGAGCAACAGCAACGATAACGTCAAAATCATGCAGCAGCGGCTGTTTGATTTGGGTTATATCAAGCAGCAGGGCAGCGACACCAACATCACGGGCTATTACGGCGACGTGACGGAAACGGCAGTAAAGGCGTTCCAGAAGCAAAACGGAATAAAAGAATCGGGCGAGGCGGATAACGACACGCTCAAGCTTTTATTTAGCTCCGCGGCGAAAAAAGCCGAATAACGCAGAGGCGCGTCGGCGCTTGACAATTGATAATATAAACAGACAATTTCGGTCGGGAAGACGGCACGGCTTGACAGCCATGCGTTCCCGGCCGGATTTTTTATTATTTTACATGATGGATACAAAGGGCAGGCAGGGGATAAGCTGAGGGCAGGTCAGAGATAAGCCATGCCGCAAAGTGTACACGCCGCCGTGTGTTTCTCGCACGGATAAAAAAGCGCTCCAAAGGAGGAAAATTCCTTTGGAGCATTAAAAATGGTAAAATCATAAAAATATTCGCCGAAGGGCTTGACAAATTCCCTTCGGGGAGGTAGAATTGTATAATGTACCATAATGGGGGTATGCGCCGAAAGCGCGGAAAATTTACGCAAAAAACTATCTTTAACAAGGGGATATTATCACAAAATCCCCATTCTGTCAAGATACATTTTGTTGAAAATTATTTTTCCGTTTTTGTGCTGTTTGCCCATTGCCTGTCCGCCGCGTCCGCTCCCTCGCAGGGTGCGCGCGCGAAATACAACGCAAAACAATAAGGAGTGATACGCCTATGGTTAATGTCAAACCCGTAAAGCTTGGCAACACCGAGAGAATGAGCTTCGGCAAAATTGATGCAGTCATCGATATGCCCAACCTCATCGAGGTGCAGAAGGAATCCTACCGCTGGTTCCTGGAGGAGGGTCTCAGGGAGGTCTTTAAGGATGTGTCGGGTATCACCGACTATCAGGACAACCTTGTGCTCGACTTCATCGACTACACCCTCGATGTTGACCGTCCCAACTACAGCGTCATCGAATGTAAGGTGAGAGACGCCACCTATTCCGCCGCTCTCCGCGTTACCGCGCGCCTGCTGAATAAGTCGACGGGCGAAATCAAGGAAAGCAACGTCTTTATGGGTGACTTCCCGCTGATGACTCCCAGCGGCACCTTTGTCATCAACGGCGCAGAGCGCGTCATTGTATCACAGCTGGTGCGTTCACCGGGCGTTTACTATAAAATGGACCACGACAAAACCGGTAAGGAGCTGTATTCCACTACCGTCATCCCGAACCGCGGCGCGTGGCTCGAATATGAAACCGACGTCAACGACGTGTTCTATGTCCGCATCGACAAGAACCGCAAGCTGCCCGTCACCTCCTTCATCCGTGCCCTCGGCATGGGAAGCGACGCGGAGATCCTCGACTACTTCGGCGACGATCCGCGCATGAAGGCGACCATCGAAAAGGATCAGGCGCACAACATCGAGGAGGGTCTGATCGAGGTCTACAAAAAGCTGCGCCCCTCGGAGCCTCCGACGGTCGACAGCGCCCAGACCCACATCAACAACCTGTTCTTCGACCCCAACCGCTACGATATGTCGCGCGTCGGCAGATATAAATACAACAAAAAGCTCGGTATCGCCAACCGTCTGGAGGGCAGAGTCGTCACGGAGCCGATCGCAAATCCCCGCACGGGCGAGGTGATGGCGCTTGCCGACGAGAAGATCTCCAAGGAAAAGGCGCTCGAAATCGAGAACGCGGGCGTTAAGATCGCCTATGTCAGAGGCAGCGACGACAGCCCCGTGAAGGTCATCTCCAACAACATGGTCGATATTTCCAAGTATGTGGATTTCGACGCAGAGGCGGAGTGCGGCATCCGCGAGAACGTCTGCTTCGAGGTGCTCTGCGATATTCTCGACGCCGCTCAGAGCGAGGAAGAGCTCAAGGATATGCTGCGCGAAAAGGCGGACGAGCTGGTTCCCAACTACATCACCGTTGACGATATCTTCGCCACCATCAACTACCTCAACTGTGTGGCGCGCGGCGTCGGCAACACCGACGACATCGATAACCTGGGCAACCGCCGTATCCGCTGCGTGGGCGAGCTGCTGCAGAACCAGTTCCGCATCGGCTTCTCCCGTCTGGAGCGCGTTGTCCGCGAGAGAATGACCACCCAGTCGCAGGACATGGACAGTCTTTCTCCCAATTCCCTCATTAACATCCGTCCCGTCACCGCGGCGATCAAGGAGTTCTTCGGCTCCTCGCCCCTGTCCCAGTTCATGGATCAGACCAACCCGCTGGCTGAGCTGACGCATAAGCGCCGTCTCTCCGCGCTGGGTCCCGGCGGTCTGTCCCGTGACCGCGCAGGATTTGAGGTGCGCGACGTTCACTACACCCACTACGGCCGCATGTGTCCTATCGAGACGCCTGAAGGCCCGAACATCGGTCTGATCTCCTACCTCGCGTCCTTTGCGAAGATCAACAAGTACGGCTTCATCGAGGCGCCCTTCCGCAAAATCAACAAGGAAACGGGCGTTGTGACCGACGAGGTCGTCTACATGACCGCCGATGTGGAGGATAACTACTATGTGGCGCAGGCGAACGAGCCGCTCGACGAGGAGGGCAGATTTGTCCACTCCAGAGTCGTAGGCCGTTACCGCGATGAGTTCGTGGAGCTGCCCGCCGCCCGCTTTGATTACATGGACGTGTCGCCTAAGATGGTTGTGTCCGTGGCGACCGCGATGATCCCCTTCCTTGAAAACGACGACGCCAACCGTGCCCTCATGGGCGCGAACATGCAGCGTCAGGCAGTGCCGCTTCTGCAGGCGCAGGCGCCCATCGTCGGCACCGGCATGGAGTACAAGGCAGGCACCGACTCGGGCGTGTGTATTCTCGCCGAGGAGGACGGCATTGTGCTGGGCGTTGACGCGCGCACTATCCGCGTGCAGTACGACAGCGGCAACGTAAAGGACTACGAGGTCATCAAGTTCCTGCGCTCCAACCAGGGCACCTGCTTCAACCAGAAGCCCATCGTGTCCCGCGGCCAGCGCGTGAAGAAGGGCGAGGTGCTCGCCGACGGTCCCGCCACCGAAAACGGCGAAATCGCCCTCGGCAAGAACGCCCTCATCGGCTTCATGACGTGGGAAGGCTATAACTACGAGGACGCCGTTCTGCTCAACGAGAAAATCGTGCGCGACGACGTTTACACCTCGATCCACATCGAGGAATATGACACCGAGTCCAGAGACACCAAGCTCGGACCCGAAGAAATCACCCGCGACATCCCCAACGTGGGCGAGGATATGCTCAAATACCTTGACGAGGACGGTATCATCCAGATCGGCTCCGAGGTCAAGGCGGGCGATATCCTTGTCGGCAAGGTAACCCCCAAGGGCGAGACCGAGCTGACCGCCGAGGAGCGCCTGCTGCGCGCCATCTTCGGCGAGAAGGCGAGAGAGGTAAGAGATACCTCCCTGCGCGTTCCCCACGGCGAGCAGGGCACGGTTGTGGACGTAAAGGTGTTCACCCGCGCCGACAGCCGCAACGAGCTGCAGCCCGGCGTTAACAAGGTGGTGCGCGTTTATCTGGCGCTCAAGCGCAAGATCAGCGTCGGCGACAAGATGGCGGGACGCCACGGCAACAAGGGTGTTGTCTCGCGCATTCTGCCTGTGGAGGATATGCCCTTCCTGCCCGACGGCACCCCGCTCGACATCGTTCTGAATCCCCTGGGCGTACCTTCCCGTATGAACATCGGTCAGGTGCTCGAGGTTCACCTCGGCTACGCCGCCAAGGCGCTCGGCTGGAAAATCATGACCCCCGTATTCGACGGCGCGCACGAGGACGACATCTTCGAGGCGCTCAGGGACGCGGGCTATAACGAAAACGGCGAAATCGCCCTCGGCAAGAACGCCCTCATCGGCTTCATGACGTGGGAAGGCTATAACTACGAGGACGCC
>ONEN01000103.1 GCA_900316815.1 uncultured Eubacteriales bacterium
CAGACCGAGCGGCTTTCTTCCGTAGCGTCTGAGCTTGCGGGTGATATCCTCGGCGGCGGTACGGGAATAGACCAGCGCCTCGAGGAGCGAGTTGCTCGCAAGGCGGTTCGCGCCGTGAACGCCCGTGTGGGCGCATTCGCCCGCCGCGTACAGGCCGTCCACCGAGGTGCGCGAGTACAAATCGACGTCGATGCCGCCCATCAGGTAATGCTGGCAGGGGAACACGGGAATGCGGTCTTTGGTAATATCCACGCCCTCCTCCAGGCAGCGCGCCGAGATCATCGGGAAGCGCTCGCGCAGGAAGTCGGCGGGCTTGTGGGTGATGTCGAGATAAAACTTTTCGCTGCCCGTCTTGAGCGACTCGCGGATAATAGCGTTGGACACCACATCGCGCGGCGCCAGCTCGCCCCGCTTGTCGTAATCAAATGCGAAGCGCTCGCCGTTGCAGTTGAGCAGCACCGCGCCCTCGCCGCGCACCGCCTCGCTGATGAGGAAGCGCTCGCGGTCCCTGTCCGCCGCAAAGGCGGTGGGATGGAACTGCACGCGGGAAAGGTTGCGGATTCTGGCGCCCAGCATATGGGCAAAGGCAATGCCGTCGCCCGTGGCGATGGCGGAATTGGTGGTGTATTTGTACACTCTGCCGATGCCGCCCGTGGCGAAAATGCAGTAGCTGCAGCCGAAATAGAGCGGTGCGCCGCCGCGCAGCACGCTCAGGTAAAAGCCGTTGAGCGTCTTGTGTACGGAATAGAGCAGCGCGTTATCGAGTATGTCCACGTTGGAAAGCTGCCGCACCGCTTCGATCAGCGCGTCCACGATCGCCTTGCCCGTGGAGTCCTTGTGATGGACGATACGGTTGCGGCTGTGGCCCGCCTCCAGCGTTTTCTTCATGGTGCCGTCGGGGTTGAGGTCGTAGTCGACGCCCAGCTCCTTGGTTTTGAGCACGTCGGCGGGACCCTCCTTGACAAGCTTTTCCACCGCCGCAAGGGTGTTTTTGTACTTGCCCGCAATCAGGGTGTCGCTGATGTGCAGCTTGTAGGCGTCGTGAACGGTGTCGAGCACGCAGGCAACGCCTCCCTGCGCCAGTGAGCTGTTCGACAGCGGCAGCTCGCGCTTGGACAGCAGCAGCACGCTGACGTCCCGCGGAAAGCTGATGGCGGCGTACAGACCCGCCGCGCCTGTGCCGACAATGACAACGTCATATTGTTTATCCATTTCAGTCCCTCATCTTCTCAGGCGTCTGCGCGGCACGCGCAAAATGTGCGCAATGCCTTTACAAACGGGGAATAATATACTATAATGACAGGTGTTCCGCGGCAAGCGCAACGCGCCGCGGCACAGGCTTATTATACTACATCTCTTTAAATTAGTAAAGTAAAACTTTTAAAAAGGCGGTGAACAGGATGGAAATGATCAGCAATGAAGAACGCCTTCCGCGCGCGCTGCTGCTGAGCGTTGACACGGGAGAATACGACGCGGAAGCGTCGCTCGACGAGCTGGGCGAGCTGGTGAAGAGCGCCGGAGCGGAGCCTGCGTTCATCCTCACGCAGAAGCTCAGCCGCCCCGAATCCGCCACCTTTGTGGGCTCGGGCAAGCTGGAGGAGGCGGCGCAGCTGTGCGCCGAACAGGAGCTTGACCTGATCGTGGCGGACAGCGAGCTGTCGCCCACGCAGATCAAAAACATTGAAAACGCCACAGACGTGCGCGTCATCGACCGCACCACCCTGATTCTCGACATCTTCGCCCTGCGCGCGCGCTCCAAGGAGGGCAAGCTGCAGGTGGAGCTGGCGCAGCTGCAGTACATGCTGCCGCGCCTGACGGGCAAGGGCATCGCCATGTCGCGCCTCGGCGGCGGCATCGGCACGCGCGGCCCCGGTGAAACCAAGATGGAAACCGACCGCCGCCACATCCGCCGCCGCATGGAAACGCTCCGCGAGGAGCTGGCGGAGGTGGAAAAGCACCGCCGTATGCTGCGGCGCCGCCGCGAGAAGGACGGCGTGATCACCTGCGCGATCGTCGGCTACACCAACGCGGGCAAGTCCACGCTGATGAACACCCTCACCGACGCGGGCGTGCTGGCGCAGGACAAGCTCTTTGCCACCCTCGACCCCACCTCCCGTGCGCTGAAGCTGCCAAGCGGCGTGAGCGTCATGCTCATCGACACGGTGGGACTGGTCAGACGGCTGCCGCACCATCTGGTAAAGGCGTTCCGCTCCACGCTGGAGGAGGCCGCGCAGTCGGATATCATCATCAACCTCTGCGACGCGTCCTCGGAGGAGGCGCGCGTCCATCTGCAGGTGACGCGCGACCTGCTGGACTCCCTCGGCTGCGGCGACACGCCCGTGCTGACGGTGCTCAACAAATGCGACCTGCTCGACAGCGCCATGACGGAGCAGACTTTCGGCTCGTCCATCTGCATCAGCGCCAAAACGGGCGCGGGCATTGACCGCCTGCTGCAGGCGATCGAGGACAACCTGCCCGTGCGTATGCAGCGCGTGAAGCTGCTGGTGCCGTTCGCAAAGGCGGGACTGGTCAACGACATCCGCGAAAAAGCCACACTGCTTTCGGAGGAATACACCGCCGAGGGCATCGCCGTGGAAGCGGTGGTGGACGAAATGCTGTACGCCCGCGTGCGGGACTACCGGACAGAATAAGGAAGGAGAGGCGTTATCTATGTTTGAATCCGTTATGGGCTGGGATTTCCAGATTTTAAATTTCATTCAGGAGCACCTGCGCAACGGTTTTCTGGACACCGTGCTGGCAGCGCTCAGTCACGCAGGCAAGGCAGGCATCATCTGGATCGTCTGCTGCGTGGTGATGCTGTTCTTTAAAAAGACGCGCGCGGCGGGCGTGATCGCCCTTGTCGCCATGGGCATCGGCTATCTGCTGGGCGACCACGTCATCAAGCCGCTGATCGCCCGTCCGCGTCCCTTCGCCACCGAAAGCGACCTGAACGTCTTCCGCAATGCCGAGCTGATCGTTTCCAAGCCGAGCGGCTTCAGCTTCCCGTCGGGTCACAGCGCCGCCGCTGCGGCGTTTGCCACCGTGACGCTCGCCAAAAACAGGGTCATCGGTCTGATCGCGCTGCTGCCCGTGCTGCTGATGATGTTCTCGCGGCTCTATCTCTACGTCCACTTCCCCTCCGACGTGCTCAGCGGCGCGGTGCTGGGTATTCTCAGTGCGGTGCTGATGCTGCTGATTTTCCGCGCGACCAAGCTGGACAAGAAGCTTTCTCCGCGGGCGTAACCGAACACTCAAACAAGACAGGCAAAAGGCGCCGGCGGGCGCTCTCTCCCGCCTATGGAAACGTCTATCTTTCAATGCGTTCATCAACGGCGGGAACAGAAGCTTCCTATAAAGTAAAAAAACATAAATGTCACAAAAGCCCTTGATTTTTTCCGAATCTTCTGTTATACTATACAGCGATGCAAGTTGTTATTGCGTTCAAATAAGTGAACGGCAGGCCCTGTACGATTGGGGCCTGTGAACCATGTCAGGCGGGGAACCGAGCAGCATTAAGCAGTTTTCCCGATGCGATGCAGTCAGTCTGCCGTTCTCTTATTTGAGCGGACGCGGCTTGCATTTTTCGTATGCAACCGCAGGCGGCGCATTGAAAGGCAGAGGTGTCACCATGTATCAGGTGCTGTATCGCAAATGGCGTCCCAAAACCTTTGAGGACGTGGCGGGTCAGGAGCACATCACGACCACGCTCAAAAACGAAATCATCGAAAACAGGCTCACCCATGCCTACCTCTTTACGGGCTCGCGCGGCACGGGCAAAACCACCTGCGCCAAAATCCTCGCCAAGGCGGCGAACTGTCTGCACCCGCAGAACGGCAGCCCCTGCGGCGAGTGCGAAATATGCCGCGGCATCGAAAACGGCAGCGTGCTCGACGTGGTGGAGATGGACGCGGCGTCCAACCGCAAAATCGAGAACATCCGCGACATCATCGACGAGGTGCAGTTCAAGCCGAACCGCGCGCGCTTCCGCGTCTATATCGTCGACGAGGTGCACATGCTCACCACCGAGGCGTTCAACGCGCTTCTCAAAACGCTGGAGGAGCCGCCCGAGCATGTGATCTTCATTCTCGCGACCACCGAGGTACACAAGCTGCCGCAGACGATTCTGTCGCGCTGCCAGCGGTTTGACTTTCACCGCATTCCCCCGCAGGCAATCGCCGACCGCGTAGCCTATGTGGCGCACCGGGAGCAGGTGACGCTCACCGACGAGGCGGCGCTGCTGATAGCGGGCGTTGCCGACGGCGCCCTGCGCGACGCGCTCTCGCTGCTCGACCGCTGTATTGCCATCAGCAGCAATGTGGACGAGGCTGTCGTCAGACAGGCGGCGGGACTGGCGGATAAGCAATATCTCTACGCGCTGTCCGCCTGCATCATCAACAAAAACACCGCCGGAGCGATGGAAAGCATCGACAAGCTCTACAGCGAGTCGAAGGACATGGCGCGGCTCTGCGACGAGCTGATCGCCCACTTCCGCGCCCTGATGCTCATAAAATCCGTGCGCCGTCCGCGGAACATTCTCGTAATGTCCGAGGAGGAATTTGAACAGGCGCAGACCCAGAGCGACTACCTGTCGCTCGCCGACATCGTCTACTATATGGACGTGCTCTCGCGCGCCTACCAGCGCATGGGACACGGCACGGGCGACCGCACCGAGCTGGAGATGGCGCTCGTAAAGCTCTCCGCTCCCGAGCTGGACAGCACCAACGAGGCGATCGCCGCAAGGCTCACCGCACTGGAGCGCGCCGTCAGGCGCGGCATTCCCGCCGCGCCGGCTCAGGCGGCACAACCCGCTCCCGCACCTGCGGCGCAGCCCGAGGAAAAGCCCTCTCCCCCGCAGACGGAGCAGCCAAAGCAGGAACCCCCTGCCGCGCCCGCGCAGGAAAAGGAACCGCCCAAGCAGGAACAGCCGGCGCCCTCGCCTGTCAGACAGGAGCAGCCGACACCCGCGCCCGTCCGACAGGAGCCTCCCAAGCCGGCGAAGAACCTGGAGGAGCTCTACCGCAACGCGCGGCCGTTCCCCCGCTGGACGGAAGTCATCGAGGGGCTCAAGCCGATTTCGCGTTCCATCGCGGCGGCGTTCGTCGGCTCCACGGCGTATGAGAGCAGCGGCTACCTGCTGATTGACTCCTCCAACACGATGGCGTTTGACCTGCTCAAGCACAGCAACCGCCGTCAGGAGATACGCGCGGTCATTCAGGACGTCACGGGGACCGTCTACAAGCTGGGACCCTACCGTCCTCCCGTCAGGGAAGAAGCTAAGACCGACCCGCTGCAGCGCTTTAAGGAAACGCTGGCAGACAGCGGCATCACCATAGAAGAACAGTAAAGAACCCGCGCAAACGCGCGTTGAAAGGAAGTTACCATTATGAAAGCAAGATTACCCAAGGGCTACGGCGGCGGCGGAACCAACAACATCCAGCAGCTGGCGCGCCAGGCGCAGAAGATCCAGGACGACATGGAAGCGGCGTCCGCTGAGCTGGAGCAAAAGGAATACGAGGCTGCCGCAGGCGGCGGCGCGGTAAAGGTGACCGTTTCGGGCAAGCCCGAGCTGGTCAAGGTTGACATTCAGCCCGAGGTAGTAGACCCCGAGGACGTTGAAATGCTCGCCGACCTGATCATGGCGGCTGCCAACGAGGCGCTGAGAACCGCCGCAAAAGAAAAGGAAGAGAAGATGGACGCCATTTCGGGCGGACTGAATATTCCGGGAATGTTTTAATTATGGCGCAATATAATGTGGCTCCGCTGGAAAACCTGGTGGATCAATTTGAAAAAATGCCCGGCATCGGGCATAAAACCGCCCAGCGGCTCGCATATTATGTATTGAACCTGTCAAAGCCGGAAGCGGACGCGCTTGCGAAGGCAGTGACAGACGCGCATGACAAAATCCACTATTGCAGCCGCTGCTGCAATCTCACCGACCGCGAGCTGTGCCCCGTGTGCAGCGCGCCGAGCCGCGATCAGGGCGTTATCTGCGTGGTGGAAACGCCGCGCGACGCCACAGCGGTGGAAAACACCCGCGAGTTCAACGGCGTGTATCATGTGCTGCACGGCGCGATTTCCCCGCTCAACGACGTCGGTCCCGACAACCTCACCATCAAGCAGCTGCTCGCGCGATTTTCGGGCAGCGATATCCGCGAGGTAATCATGGCGACCAACCCCACGGTTGAGGGCGACGCGACGGCGCTGTATATTTCCAGGCTGCTCAAGCCGATGGGCGTCAGGGTGACGCGCCTTGCCTACGGCATTCCCGTCGGCGGCGATCTGGAATACGCGGACGAGTACACGCTGGCAAAGGCGCTGGAAGGCAGGAACGAGATCTGATGGCTTCACTGAAAACAATCGCGCAGAACAAAAAGG
>ONEN01000006.1 GCA_900316815.1 uncultured Eubacteriales bacterium
AAGCGGCTGCTGCTGACGCTGACGCTCTGCGCCTGCTCGGTCATCCTGCTGGAAAACCACGACCTCGCCGACGGTCAGTCGTTTCCGCTGCGCCTGGCCGCAGTGGGAGCGGGACTCGGCGTCTGCTTTCTCTTTTTTCTTCCCGCCGTTTGGATGAAAAAGCGCGGCGGCAGCGACGTGCTGACGTTGGTGCGCCGCAGCTCGCCTGCGGTGCGCTGGATAGCGGCTGTCGTTTACTGCCTTTGCTTTCTCTATATCGCGCTGTACTTTCTGCTGCCCTACACGGATATGTTCTGCAAAAAATACTACGCCGACACAAGCCCCTGCCTGATCGCCCTCCTGCTGCTCGCCTGCTGCGTGTACGCCGCGTTTAAGGGCGCGAACGTTATCACGCGCTTCGGAATTTTTCTCTTTGTGCTCGCGATGGTGACGAACGGACTGCTGTTCGGCGGCAGCCTGTCCACGCTCGATTTCCGGAACGGCAGCCTCGGCTTTGAGGGGAGCCCCGGCGGCTTTTGGCAGGATACGGTCTATTTCATCACGCCCTGCTTTATCGCGGCGCTGTTCGTCTGCCTGTCGGACAGCGCCAGGCAGTTCAAAACGCGCCATGTCCTGCTGGCGCTGCTGCTGACGGGGCTGAAATACGCGGCGGTGCTGTTCTTTATCACCTTCTCGGTGGGCGCCTACGCCGCGCGGCAGGCGTATTCCGCTTTCGTTCTCTCGCGTGTGGCGCACTTCGGCAGCTTTGCGGGGATCGAGAGCTTTTATATGGCGCTGAGCACCATGTCGGTCTTTATGATCGTGTCGCTGCTGCTCGGCTGCATGGACAGGGCGGTCGGCAAGAGCGGCAGCCTGCCCGTCACCGTGTTTCTGACCGTAACGGTGTTTGGGCTGCACTGGCTGTCCGAACAGTATTCTTCCGTAAAAGAATTTTTCTCACGGCCTGAGCTGCTTATCGGCTTCAGCTTTGCGGCGGCGGTGGTGCTGCCCGTCGCGCTTATGCTGACAGATATAGTAAAGAAAAAGCTGAAAAACAGGCTGAAGGAAAGGAGCCGCCATGCTTAAAAAATGCTTACCGCTGCTCTGCGCGCTGGCGCTGACCCTGAGCGGCTGCGCCGATTCGCGCAGGATCGAGACCGCCTCCGTCATCGAAAACGTCAGCGTCCATCAGTCGCAGGGGCAGCTGTTCTATACCTTTTATCTGTTGCGCGACAGCGACAGACCCAACGCCGTCACTGTTCCCGCCGCCTCCTTTGAGGAGGCGCGCAGCCTGGCGGAGGAGCAGTATGTCCCGCATTTGTCGCTTGCCAAGCTGGAGCTGCTGCTGCTTCACAGGGACGTCAGCCCTGCGGTGATGAAGCGCGACATCGACTATATTTCCACCCAGGCTTCGTTCTCGCCCGTGGCGCATGTGGCGCTCTGCGACCAAAAAACGCTCTCCCGTCTCAGGCGCGACCCCGACGCGCAGGAGCTGATCGAGAGACAGATCGATTTGCTCCGCCGCGACCGTCCCGAGGTCAGAACAAGCTATCTGGCGGTGCTGAACGGCTACGCGCAGGGCGGTCAGTTTTCGGTGCCGCTGATAACCGACGACAGGGAGCTGCGCGTGTCGTCGGAGCGGATTGTGCCGTGACGGCGTCCGTTGATATGACGGAATTTGACGGAATGATAAATAAAAATGCAAAATCAGGAAAAAAATTCATAAAAAGACTTTATTAAAATTGCCTTTTGTAGTATAATAATAACCGATTATAATAACTATACCCATATTATCAAAGGCGGTGGATTTATGTCTGAATTTTCCGTACCTCTGTCCGAAATCGTCGAGCGTCTCGGCCTGGACAAGGTATATATTTCCGAAAACTATGAGGAAACCAGAATCTCCTCCATGGAGGTCAACAGACCGGGCCTGGAGCTGACGGGCTACTTTGAATTTTTCGACAACAAGCGCATCCAAATCCTGGGCAACACCGAGTTTTCCTACCTGGGACGCTTCGGCAGCGAGGCGCAGCGCCTGGTCATTGATTCCATTTTCAGCTTCGGACCGCCCGCAGTGATCATCTGCAGGCAGATCGAGCCCTCCAACGTGATTCTGGAGAGCGCCAAGCTGCACAAGGTTTCCATCTTCCGCACCGATGAAAACACATCGGACCTCACCGCCCGTCTGGTACAGTTCCTCAGCCGCGAGCTGGCGCCGCGCATCACGCGTCACGGCGTGCTCGTGGAGGTCTACGGCGAAGGCTGTCTGCTCATCGGCGACAGCGGCGTGGGCAAGAGCGAGACCGCCATTGAGCTGATCAAGCGCGGCCACCGCCTGGTGGCGGACGACGCGGTAGAGATTCTGCGCACCTCCGTCAACACCATTGTCGGCAGATCGCCCCAGAATATCCGTCATTTTATCGAATTGCGCGGCATAGGAATTATCAACGCCCGCCAGCTCTTCGGTATGGGCGCCATCAAGACGAGCGAGAAAATCGACATGGTGGTGAGTCTGGAGCTGTGGGACAACACCAAGGTATATGACCGCATGGGACTGGACAACGAATATATGGAGATTCTCGGCGTTGAGGTGCCCACCATGACGATACCCGTCAAGCCGGGCCGTAACCTTGCGGTCATCATCGAGGTTGCCGCCATGAACAACCGCCAGAAGAAGATGGGCTACAACGCCGCCAAGGATCTGCTCAAGAGCCTTGGCATGGATGTGGCGGCAATGCCCGATTCGCCCAAAGTGATCATTGATAAGTGGGAATAACAGTATAAGGGGATACAAATGGACAGATCAGATATTATCTATAATCTTGCGGAAATATTAGGGTGCGAGGCGCGCAAATACGAGCCGCTCAGCAAGCACACCACCTTTAAAATCGGCGGCTGCGCGGATACATACGTTAAGGCGACGTCGCTGAGCAAGCTGAGCACCATCCTGAAGGAATGCCGCGAGTCCGACATCGATTACATGATTATCGGCAACGGCAGCAACATCCTCGCCTCCGACGACGGTTACCGCGGCGTGGTGATCCGTCTGGACGGCGATTTCCGCAAAATCGCGCTGGTGGACGAGGACACGGTCTACTGCGGCGCGGGCGCCACGCTTGCCGCGCTGTGCAAGTTCGCGCTCAACAACGGACTCAGCGGTCTGGAGTTTGCCTGGGGCATTCCGGGCACCGTAGGCGGCGCCGTCTTTATGAACGCGGGCGCCTACGGCGGAGAGATGAGGGACGTGGTGTACAGCGTCACGCACCTCACACCGGACGGCGAGTCGGGAAGAACCGAAAAGGATAATCTCCAATTCGGCTACCGCACCAGCATCTACCGCAGGAACAAGGCGATTATCACGGGCGCGACGCTCAAGCTGCGCAAGGATAATCCCGCGGACATCCGCGCGAGAATGGATGATTATCTCGGCAGAAGAAGCAGCAAGCAGCCGCTGGAATATCCCAGCGCGGGCAGCGTTTTTAAGCGCCCCGAGGGAGCCTTTGCGGGCGCGCTGATCGAGAAATGCGGCTTGAAGGGTCATTCCTACGGCGGCGCGCAGGTCAGTGAAAAGCACGCGGGCTTTATCATCAACAAATCCAACGCGAACGCCAACGACGTCAAAAGCCTGATCCGCGAGGTGCAGACCAAGGTATTTGACGAGACGGGCTATAATCTGGAATGTGAATTGATTATCCTGTAACGGTTCTGTAAGCGATCGGGCGCAAATGGGTTTTGGAGGCGCCAGTCTTGGGGGAAAATATGGAATTTGTTATCATTACAGGCATGTCGGGCGCGGGAAAAACCTCCGCCCTGCATGTTCTGGAGGACATCGGCTTTTACTGCGTGGATAATATTCCCGCGTCGCTGCTGTCCATGCTCTACACACTCTGCTCAAAATCCGACGACGCGGCAATGAGCCGCGTGGCGGTCGTGGTTGACGTCAGAGGAACCGAAAATTACAAGATGATGAACGTCAGTATGGAGCAGTTCAAGTCGGGGCACAAGGACGTGAAGGTGCTGTTCTTCGACGCGCATACCGATCAGATCATCCTGCGCTATAAGGAAACGCGCCGCAGGCACCCGCTCGCCGACCGCCTCAAGGGCGGCTCCGTGGCGGAGGCGGTGGAGCTGGAAAAAGCCCTGGTCGCGCCGACAAAGAGCCTTGCCGACGTCACCATCGACACCACCTATCTGTCCAATAAACAGCTGCGCGAGCGCGTGGTCAAGATGTTTATGGAGGATACCACGCAGGCGCTCACGCTGCAGTTTATGTCGTTCGGCTTCAAGTACGGCATTCCGCTCGAGGCGGATCTGCTCATCGACGTGCGCTGTCTGCCCAATCCGTTCTACATACCCGAGCTGAAGCCCCTGACAGGGCTGGATAAGGTGGTGCGGGACTATGTGCTGGGAAGCGGGGATACGCAGCAGTTCATCAAGCTGACACTCAACTGGCTGGACTTCGCCGTGCCGCTCTATCTCAAGGAGGGCAAGAGCGAGCTGGTGGTCGGCATCGGCTGCACGGGCGGCAAGCACCGCAGCGTCACCGTCGCCCGCGAGCTGGAGCACCACTTCCTGCGGCTCGGCTACAAGTGCGGCATCCAGCACCGCGACGTTGCAAAATAACGGCCGCTTGGCGGCTAATGAAAGGGAAAACCCGTGTCTTTTTCATCTGATGTAAAAAAAGAGCTGTGCAAAAGCCGCAGCGCCGACAGGGATATGCTCAGGGCGGAGCTGTACGGTATGCTGCTGTTCGGCAAGACCTTCGGCAGCCGCAGCATTGTCTTTACCACCGAGAGCAGCCACGCCGCGGGGCGTCTGTCTTTTTTGCTGGAGGCGTTGTACAGACCCATCATAGAGCGGCAGAACGCGCTGCGCGTGCGGTCGGGCGACAGCCGCCTGTTCCGCATCAGCGTAGTCGGCGAGGACGAGTGCCGCCGCATCTATGAGGATTTCGGCCACACCGAGGGGCAGGTCACCCTCAGGGTCAACCGCGCCAATCTTTCGGGCGAGGAATGTGCCGCCGCCTTTGTCAGGGGCGTGTTCCTCAGCTGCGGCTCGGTGTCCGACCCCATGAAAAGCTATCACGCCGAGTTCTGCGCGCCCTTTAAGAATCTCAGCATGGACCTGAGCAAGATCCTCACCGAGGTCACCGAGTGCGCCTTCACGGCCAAAACGGTGACGCGCAGCGGCAACTATATTGTCTACTTCAAGGGCAGCGAGCAAATATGCGACCTGCTTACCTATATGGGCGCTCCCATTCAGGCGATGGAGATCATGGGCACCAAGGCTGTGAAGCAGGTGCGCAACAACGTCAACCGCCGCATCAACAGCGAGGTTGCCAACATCACCAAGGTGGCGTCCGCTTCCGCCAGACAGCTGGAAGCCATTCAGATCATTCAACGCACCGTCGGGCTGGAATCGCTGCCCGACGACTTAAAGGAGATCGCGTATCTCAGGCTGGAGAACCCCGAAATGTCCCTGCGCACGCTGGGGGAGAACCTCACGCCGCCCATCAGCCGCAGCGGCGCCAATCACCGTATGCAGCGCCTGGTGGAATACGCCAATCTCAGGGAGGAACCGCATGGATCAGAATATGACGCTTGAGCAGGCGAACGGTCTGCTTGAGGAAGCGATAAAGCAACTGGAAAACGATGCCCTGCCCATGAGCGAGAGCGTGGCGCTTTACGCGCGCGCGTGCGAGCTGATGGCGTACTGTATGCAGGCGCTTGACGGCTACAAGGGCAAGATCGAGGAA
The DNA here is from genome assembly GCA_900316815.1 of uncultured Eubacteriales bacterium. Classification (GTDB taxonomy): domain Bacteria; phylum Bacillota; class Clostridia; order Oscillospirales; family Acutalibacteraceae; genus Ruminococcoides. Next base: position 5,735 of record ONEN01000006.1, read on the forward strand.
GCCAACGAAAAGCTGGCGCAATTTACCACGGAGGCACCCCATGAATAACCATTATCCGGCACTGATCGAAAACGCGCTGGAGCGTTATCTGCCGTCTCTCGACTGCCGCGAGAGAAAGCTGATCGAGTCCATGCGCTACAGCCTGGAGGCGGGCGGCAAGCGCGTGCGCCCCATGCTGGTGCTTGCATTCAACGCCCTCTGCGGCGGCAAAACGAAGGCGGCGCTGCCCTTTGCCTGCGCGGTCGAGATGATTCACACCTACTCGCTGATTCACGACGACCTGCCCTGCATGGACGACGACGACCTGCGCCGCGGCAAGCCCTCCAACCACAAGGCGTTCGGAGAGGATACGGCGCTTTTGGCGGGCGATGCTTTGCAGACCCTCGCCTTTGAAATCCTCACAAGCGACGAAACCGCCGCGCTCGTCGGCGACGCCGCCTGCCGCAAGGCGGTCAACGCCCTCGCGCGGTACGCGGGCTGTATCGGCATGGCGGGCGGCCAGATGATCGATCTGGAAAGCGAAAACACCAACGCGCCCTTTGAGGTGATCCAGGACCTGGTCGGCAAAAAAACCGCCTGTCTGCTGCAGGCGGCGTGCGAGCTGGGCTGCATTTCCGCCAACGCGGACGAAGCCAAAATAACGGCGGCCTCCGCCTACGGCCGCGCCATCGGCTTTGCGTTCCAGATTCAGGACGACATCCTCGACTGCACCTCCACCGATGAGGAGCTGGGCAAGCCCGTCGGCAGCGACGAGGAAAACCATAAATCCACCTTTGTGTCCATCGTCGGCATCAACGAGTGCCGCCGCATGGTGGACGCCTACACGGCGCAGGCGATCGGCGCGCTGCGGCAGTTCGGCGGCAATACCAATGCCCTGAGCCATTTCGCGCTCGATTTGGCGAAAAGGAAGAAGTAAGGAAAAGCCCTTCCGATAAACAAAAAACGCAGGAAGTGGAACTATGAGTGACTATCCCATTCTCTCCACAATTAAATCATCCCACGACGTCAAACGCATTGCGGACGGGGACATTGACGCGCTCTGCGCCGAAATCAGAGAAAAGCTGATCGAGGTGGTGTCCGTCAACGGCGGTCACCTGTCCCCGAATCTGGGCGTGGTGGAGCTGACGGTCGCCATGCACCGCGTGTTCGATTTTCCCAAGGACAGCGTGGTGTGGGACGTCGGCCACCAGAGCTACACCCACAAGCTCCTGACAGGCAGGTTTGAGAGCTTTGACACGCTGCGCACCAAGGACGGCATTTCGGGCTTCCCCAAAAAAGAGGAAAGCCCCTATGACGACTTCAACACGGGTCACAGCAGCACCTCCATTTCCGCGGCGTTCGGCATCGCCAACGCCAAGGCGATGAAGGGCGACAACAGCCACACCGTCGCGGTGATCGGCGACGGCTCGCTCACGGGCGGTCTGGCGTTTGAGGCGATGAACAACGCGGGGCGCTTCAACAGGAATTTCATCGTCGTGCTCAACGACAACAAGATGTCCATCTCCAAGAACGTGGGCGCCATTCCGCGCTACCTCACCACCGTGCGCATCCAGCCGTGGTATATCCGCGTCAAAAAGTTCACCGAGCGCGCCCTCTCCAAAATTCCCCTGCTGGGCAGGCTGATCAAGGCGTTTCTGCGCCGCAGCAAGTCCAAAATCAAAAATATCGTCTATAAAAACACCCTCTTTGACTGCTTCGGCTTCACCTATCTGGGACCTATTGACGGCCACAACGTGGAGGAGCTGGAGAATGCCCTTGAGACGGCAAAGAAGATCACGTCGCCCACGTTGATACATGTTGTCACCAAGAAGGGCAAGGGCTACCGCCCCGCAGAGGACAACCCGGGCGAGTTCCACGGCATCGGTCAGTTTGATATCGACTCGGGTGAGCCGATGTCGAGCCACAAGGGCTTTTCCGCCGAATTCGGCAGGACGCTCTGTGAGCTTGCCGGCAAGGATGACAAAATCTGTGCGATTACGGCGGCGATGTCCGGCGGCACGGGGCTGAACGAGTTCGCGCGCACCCACAAGAACCGCTTTTTTGACGTGGGCATTGCCGAGGAGCACGCCGTTACCTTCGGCTGCGGCCTCGCCTCCAAGGGCTTCCGTCCCGTTTTTGCGGTGTATTCCACCTTTTTGCAGCGCGCCTACGACCAGCTGATCCACGACGCGGCGCTGGGACAGAACCACCTGGTGCTCGCCATCGACCGCGCGGGCATCGTGGGCAGCGACGGCGAGACCCATCAGGGCGTGTTCGACGTGAGTATGCTCAACACCATCCCCAACTCCACCATCTACTCTCCCTGCTACTTTGAGGGAATGCGCAAGTCGCTGCACACCGCGCTCTATGTGCAAAAGGGGCTGGCGGCGGTGCGCTATCCGCGCGGCGGCGAGCTCTACCGTCCCGACGACTTCGGCGAGGAGAGCATCGACTACAACATCTGCGGCAACCCCAACGCGCGCTATCTCATTGTCACCTACGGCAGGCTGTTCTCCTACGCCTGCAAGGCGAGGGAGGAGCTGCGGCGGAAGGGACTTGATTTCTGTATTCTCAAGCTGTGCAAGATCAAGCCCGTCAGCCGCGAGGCGGTGTTCTTCGCTTCGCGCTTCAAAGAGGTATGGTTCTTTGAGGAGGGCGTCAAAAACGGCGGAATCGCCCGCAACTTCTCCGATCTTCTCGCGCTGAGCGGCTTCAAGGGGCGCTATCACATCAAGGCGATCGGCGACGAGTTTGTCAAGCAGATGACCGTGGGCGAGGCGCTGGCGCAGCTCAGGCTTGACAGCGCGGGCATGGTGGAGGTCATCACCAGAAATCTCTCGGACGGAGCGACAGTGCATATATGAAGAAACGTTTAGATATACTTGTATTTGAAAAGGGTCTTGCACCCAGCCGTGAAAAAGCGAAGGCTGTCATCATGGCGGGGCAGGTTTATGTGGATAACCAAAAGGCGGACAAATGCGGCGTTTCCTACGAGGAAACCGCTTTGGTGGAGGTGCGCGGCAGTACGCTTCCCTATGTCAGCCGCGGCGGGCTGAAGCTGGAGAAGGCGATCGGAAGCTTTCACCTCGACCTCAGCGGCAAAACCGCCATGGACATCGGCGCCTCCACAGGCGGCTTCACCGACTGTATGCTGCAGAACGGCGCCAAAAAGGTCTATGCCATCGACGTCGGCTACGGTCAGCTCGCCTGGAAGCTGCGCACCGACGAGCGCGTCGTCAACCTGGAGCGCACCAACATGCGCAAGGTCACGCGCGAGCAGGTGCCCGATCCCATCGACTTCTTCTCGGTGGATGTGTCCTTTATCTCCCTGCGCCTGATCTTGCCCGTGGCGCGCGCGCTGATGGCGGAAAACGCGCAGGCGGTCTGCCTGATCAAGCCGCAGTTTGAGGCGGGCAGGGAAAAGGTGGGCAAAAAGGGCGTCGTCCGCGACCCCGCGGTACACGCCGAGGTGGTGCGGCAGATTTTTGACTTCTGCTTGCAGAACGGCTTTGATGTGCTCAACCTCGATTATTCTCCCATCAAGGGCCCCGAGGGCAACATCGAATACCTCATCCATCTGCAAAGATCCGAAGAACCCAAGGCGTACACCGCCGTCACGCCCGAGGAGCTGGTGCGGCAGTCGCACGCCGCCCTCGATACATAACCCGAAATAATCCGATAGGAAACAGACAACCATGAAAATCGCAATCATAGTGAATCTCACCAAACCGAAGGCTATCGTCTGTGCCGCGCAGATCTGCACCCTGATGCAGGAGGGCGGCGCAGAGGTGCTGATGCCGCCCGACTGCGCGGAGTATTTTCCCAACAGCGGCGCCGGCTTTGCCGTGAGCGTTGAACAGCTTTTTGAAAACGCGGATATGGCCATCACCGTCGGCGGCGACGGCACCATCATCCATGCCGCCAAATTTGCCGCCTGCACCAACACGCCTCTCATCGGCGTGAACGTGGGCAGGCTGGGCTTTGCCGCGGACGTGGAAACCGATGAAATCGGCGATTTGAAAAAACTGATCAGCGGCAACTACTACGCCGAGCGGCGGCTGCTGCTCGATGTGGAGGTGCACAAGCCGGGCAGCGTGAGGCATTTTCTCGCCGTCAACGACGCGGTGGTGACCCACGGCACGCTTTCCAAGATCGTCGACTTTACCCTCACCCTCAACGGCGAGGAAATCTCACGGTACCGCGCCGACGGGCTGTTGTTTTCCACGCCCACAGGCTCCACCGCCTATTCGCTTTCGGCGGGAGGACCCATTCTGTCGCCGAAGATGGAGTGTATTCTCATGACGCCCGTATGCCCCCACTCTCTGTTCTCGCGCTCGGTGCTGTTCGATGTGGACAGCGAGCTGGGCGTGACGGTCAAGATCCCGCCCGGCTGCGGCTGCGTGCTGTCCATAGACGGCGAAACCAACATCAACATAGCGGAAAAGGACACGGTAACCGTGCGCAGATCAGAGCGGCAGCTGGTGCTGATGTCCGTCAGGAAGCGCAATTTTTACCGTAAATTAAACGAAAAACTCAAGGAGAGGGAGCTCAGATGAAAAGCGGCAGACACGCGAAGATACTCGAAATTATCTCCGAGTATCCTGTTGAAACACAGGACGAAATCATCAGCCGCCTGAAGGAGGCCGGTTACCGGGCGACGCAGGCGACCATATCGCGCGATATCAAGGATTTGCGGCTGGTCAAAACGCTGGGCAGCGACGGCAGGTACCGCTATATTTCCGCCGCCAACCGCAAGGCGGATCTGCGCTCCAATTTTGCGCAGCTGTTTTATAACTCCGTCATTTCCATCGACTGCGCGCAGAATATCGTCGTCATCAAAACCCTCAGCGGCATGGCGAACGCCGTCTGCGCCGCAATGGACTCCACCGATAACGCGAGCGTTGTGGGCACCATCGCGGGCGACGACACGATCTTTGTCGCCTGCCGCTCCAACGAAAGCGCGCTGTCACTCAACGATTCATTGAAACAATACATCACGAACAAGTCAACGGGAAAACAACATGTTAAAGACCTTACACATTGAAAATATCGCTGTAATTGAAAAAACCTCCATCGACTTTTCCGAAGGACTGAACGTCCTCACGGGCGAAACGGGCGCGGGTAAAAGTATCATCATCGACGCCATCAACGCCATCATGGGACAGCGCACCTCCAGGGATATCATCCGCACGGGGGAGAGCTCCGCGTTTGTGAGCGCCGTGTTCGAGGACGTCAACGCCACCGTGCGGGCAAAGCTGGAGGAGCTGGGCTTTGACGCGGAGGACGAGGTGCTGATTTTGCAGCGCAGCCTCAGCCTCAGCGGCAAGAGCGCCTGCAAAATCAACGGCAGACCCGCCACCCTCGCCATGCTGCGCGAGCTTGCCAAGAATCTGATCAATATCCACGGTCAGCACGAGAGCTACGAGCTGTTTTCTCCCGAGACACATCTCGGCTACATCGACAGCTACGGCGGCACCCTGCCGCTTCGGGAGGCGTACGCGGAGCGTTACCGCGCCTATAAAGTTCTTCAAAAGAAATTAAACGCCGCAAATTCCGACGAGAGCGAGCGCCTGCGCGAGATCGACCTGCTGCAGTTCCAGACGAGCGAGCTGTTCGACGCGGATGTGCAGCCGGGCGAGGAGGAGCAGCTGGAAACGGAGCGCACCTCGCTGCTCAACTTTGAAAAGATCTCCTCCCTGCTCAACAAGGCAAAAATGATGCTCGAGGGAGAGGACGCCGACGGTGGCGCGGAGGCGGTGGACGTCGCCGCCACCGCCATGCAGAACGCCGCCTCCTACAGTCCCGAATACGAGGAAATCAGCAACGCCCTGACCGATATTTATTATAATCTCCGCGACGTCGCGGGGCAGATCGACGACGCAATCGACAACCTCGAGAGCGACCCGCAGCGGCTGGAGGAAATTGAGGAGCGTCTGGATCTGCTCGGCAGACTGACGCGCAAATATAACTGCGCCGCCGACGAGCTTCCCGCTCTGGCGGAGCGGATGCAGACCCGTCTGGAGGAGCTGCTCAACTTCGACAAAAACCGCGACGACCTGAAAGAGGCGTGCGAGAGCGCCATGGAGGACGCGCTGGCGCTCGCAGCGGAGCTCCGCGAGAAGCGCCGGCAGGCGGCGGAGACCTTTGCCCGCAACGTCAAAACGGAAATGAGCTTCCTCAACATGCCCAATGTCGAGCTGATTCCGCACTTTGAGGAAACGGCGCTGTGCGCCGACGGCATCGACAAGGTGGAGCTGCTCATCTCCGCCAATCCGGGCGAAACGCCGCGCCCCGTGGCAAAAATCGCCTCGGGCGGCGAGCTGTCGCGCATGATGCTCGCCATCAAAACCGTTCTCGCCGCCACCGACGACGTGGATACCCTGATTTTTGACGAGGTGGACACGGGAATTTCAGGCTCCGCCTCCGAGAAGGTCGGTCTGAAGCTCAGAGAGGTCTCCAAGGACTGCCAGGTGCTCTGCGTCACCCATCAGGCGCAGCTTGCCGCGCTGGCGGATTACCATTATCTGATAGAAAAGCGCGTGAAAGAGGGCAGAACGTTTACGGTCGTCAGCCCCCTCGACCACGCGGCGCGCGTCCGCGAGCTGGCGCGCATCATCGGCGGCGTGAATATCACCGACGCCGCGCTGTCTCACGCGGAGGATATGCTCCGCAATGCGTAACCGATTTATACTATTTACCAATGGAAAGGATGTGGCGGTTTGAAGCTGTGGGCAATAGCGCCGTTCAACAGGGACGAGGCGAACGACATTCAAAGCAAATACGAGCTCCCCGCGATCATCGCCATGCTGCTCCAGATCAGAAATATCAAAACAAGGGAGGAGATCGTCGATTTTCTCCAAAACGACAGCGAAATCGCCTCTCCCTTCACCATTAAGGACATGGATAAGGCGTGCGCGCGCGTGACCGCTGCGATCGAAAGCGGCGAATTGATCTGTGTTTACGGCGACTACGACGCCGACGGCGTCACCTCCACCGCGCTGCTCTATTCCTATCTGGACGCGGTGGGCGCCAACGCGATGTATTACATACCCTCGCGCGAGGCGGAGGGCTATGGCATGAACATCGCCGCCGTGGACGCGCTGCACGAAAAGGGCGTGCGCCTGATCGTCACCGTGGACAACGGCATAGCCGCCATCAAAGAGATCAAGCACGCGGGAGAGCTGGGGATCGACACTGTCGTCACCGACCACCACATGCCGCTGGGCGAGCTGCCCGAGGCGTGCGCCGTGGTGGATCTGCACCGCGCCGACTGTCCCAGCCGCTTCAAGCAGCTTTCGGGCGTGGGCGTGGCGTTCAAGCTGATTATGGCGCTGGAGGGCGAGTACTGCGACGTGAACGCGCTGCTCGACAACTATTCCGATCTGCTCAGCCTCGGCACCATCGGCGACATCGTGGACTTAAAGGGCGAGAACCGCGTTTTTGTCAAGCGCGGTCTGCAAAGCCTGATGAACACCGACCGCGCAGGGCTGCTTGCCCTCATCCGCAACGCGGGTCTTTCGGGCAGGGCGCTCACGGCGGGCAACGTTTCATTTACGCTGGTGCCGCGCATCAACGCCGTGGGCAGACTCGGTCTTTCGGGCAAATCCGTGGAGCTGCTGCTCACCGAGGACATGGAGGAGGCGACCGAGATCGCCGTCGCCATGGGCTACGACAACGCCGAGCGCCAGCAGATCGAGCGCGACATCGTGCAGAAAATCGACGAGAGCGTCATGCGCAATCCCTCTTTGGTGATGGATAAGGTGCTCGTCATCGACGGCGAGGGCTGGCACCAGGGCGTCGTCGGCATCGTCGCCTCGCGCATCCGCGAAATCTACGGCAAGCCCACCATCATCATCTCGCGCGACGGCGAGAACGCCAAGGCGTCGGGCAGAAGCGTCGAGGGCTTCGCGCTCTGTGACGCGGTCGCCGCCTGCGGCGACGTGCTCACCCATTACGGCGGCCACCCGATGGCGGTCGGTCTGTCGCTCCCTTCCAAAAACATCCCGCTGTTCCGGAAAAGAATCAACGAATACGCCGACACGCTGGGCGACATGCCCTTTGACACGCTCAATATCGACTGCAAGCTCAATCCCGCCGCCATCACGCTGGATCTGGTGGAGGAGCTTTCCGTTTTACAGCCCTACGGCGCGGGCAATCCGACGCCCGTGTTCGGCTTTTACAATATGACACTGGCTAATATTATTCCGTTATCGAATAATAAACACCTCCGACTGGTGCTGTCACGCGGCGGCACCACCCTTTCCGCCATGCTGTTTTTCACCTCGACGGAGGAATTTCCCTATGAAAAGGGTGAGCTGCTCGACATCGCCGCCACGCTCGACGTCAATGAATACAAAGGCAGCCGCAGCGTTTCCATCATCGTCAAGGATGTGAAGGCGCACAGCGAGGATGCGCGGCAGATACTCGAGAGCCGCCGCGTGTTCGAGACCTTTTGCCGCGGCGGCGCGCTGAGCAGGGAAGAGCTGAACAGCATCACCCCCGACCGAGGCGACTTCGCGCTGCTCTACCGCTTCCTGCGCGACAGACAGGGGTATTTCCACAAGACGGAAACGCTTGTCAGCCGTCTGAACAACCGCCTGTCCTACGGCAAGATCCGCGTGGCGCTGGAAGCGATGAACGATTTGGGACTGATCCGGATCATGGAGGGAATCAGGAGCAACCGCATCACCCTCAACCGTGTGGCGGGCAAGGTCAATCTCGAATCCGCCCCCATCATCAAAAGACTCAGAGAGGTAACACAATGAGCAAATATTCGCATGTAGCTCACTATCAGGATTTCAACGAGCTGCTCTCCATCCTGGAACGGTCGGGCAGCAGCTACGACATCGACCGCATCACGGCGGCGTACCGCTTTGCCGAGGAAAGTCACGGCGACCAGCGCAGGGTGTCGGGCATTCCCTATATTCTGCACCCCACCTCCGTCGCCTGCATCGTGGCGGAGCTGGGCATGGACGCCGACAGCATTTGCGGCGCGCTGCTGCATGACGTGGTGGAGGACACCATCGTCTCGCTCGACGAAATCAGCAAAATGTTCGGCAGCGACGTTGCCAAGCTGATAGACGGCGTTACCAAAATCTCCAAAATACCCTATTCCACTCGCGAGGAGCAGCAGGCGGAGAACATCCGCAAAATGCTCATCGCCATGGCGGACGACATCCGCGTCATCATCATCAAGCTCGCCGACCGCCTGCACAATATGCGCACCATGGACTGTATGCCCGAGCAGAAGCGGCGCGACAAATCCGTGGAGAACATGCAGGTCTACGCGCCCATCGCGCACCGCCTCGGTATCAAAACCGTCAAGGAGGAGCTGGAGGACCGCTCCCTGCAATACCTCGATCCCATCGGCTACAAGGAGATCGAGGACGCGCTGCTGCTTAACGAGGAGGGCAGACAGCGCTTTATCGAATCCATCAAGAAGCAGATCCTCGAAAAAACAAAGGATACCATTCCCAACGTCTATATCAGCGGCAGGGTCAAGAGCATCAACAGCATCTACCGCAAAACCATTATGCGCAACCAGAGCATCAACGACATTTTCGATGTGTTCGCCGTCCGCGTGATCGTGGATAACGTGTCCGACTGCTACAACGTGCTGGGCGTTGTACACGATATTTTCAAGCCCATTCCCAACCGCTTCAAGGACTATATCTCCATGCCCAAGCAGAATATGTACCAGAGCCTGCACACCACCGTGCTCGACACCCAGGCGATCCCCTTTGAGGTGCAGATCCGCACCTGGGAAATGCACTACACCGCCGAATACGGAATCGCGGCGCACTGGAAATACAAGCTCGGCATGGGCGCCGACGCCAAGGGCGGCGACAAGGTGAGCCGGAATATCGAGAAGGTCAAGCGGATGATCCTCGACCAGCTCGAAACCGAGGACGCCACCGACATCGCGCGCAATATCCGCAACGATCTGGGCGAGACCGACGTCTATGTGTTCACCCCCAAGGGCGATGTCGTCAGCCTGCCGCGCGGCTCCACTCCGATCGACCTGGCGTATATTATCCACACGCAGGTGGGTCACCGCATGGTGGGCGCCAAGGTGAACGGCAAAATCGTCCCCATCGACCACAAGCTCAAAACGGGCGAGATCTGCGAGATCATCACCCAGAAGGAGGAGCACCCCAACCGCGCGTGGATCGACATCTGCAAAACCGCCTCGGCAAAGGCGAAAATCAGGACATGGTTCAAGCGCGAGAAGCGCGATGAAAACATTATTGAGGGCAAGCAGATGGTCGACCGCGAGTTCAAGCGGCAGGGCATGAACCTCAACGATGAGGAAATCGCCGAGTTCTTCCGCACCGTCACTATGAAGAAGCAGTACAACACGCTGGAGGACTTCTACGCGGCGGTGGGCTACGGCGGCATTCAGCTCTGGAAGGTCATGCCGCGCCTCAAGGAGGAGTACCGGAAAAAGTACACCGCCGACATCGAGCAGATCACCGTGCCGCAGGCGCCCGTCAAGCGCAGAAAGGCGTCCTCGGGCGTCATCGTCGCGGGCAACGACGACGTGCTGGTGAAGTTCTCCAACTGCTGCAACCCGCTGCCGGGCGATGAGATCATCGGCTATATCACGCGCGGCTACGGCGTTTCCATTCACAAGCGCGACTGCACCAACGTGCCCAAACACCTCAGCGACAGCGAGGAGCCGGAGCGCTGGGTGACCGCGCACTGGGAGCACGAGGCGGGCGAGACCTTCCGCAGCACCCTGCAGATCACCGCGATCGACCGCACGGGGCTGCTGGCGGATGTGACGATACAGCTTTCCAATATGCACATCTTTATCCACACCCTCAACTCCCGCGAGCTGAAGGACGGCAGGGCGGTCGTCACCGTCACCATCGACGTGGCGGGCAAGGATCACCTGCGCGGCGTGATTTCCCGTCTTTCCGACATCAACGGCATCGAGGAGATCAAGCGCCTGTAATTACCCGAAATAAGACTCATACGGAGGAATCAATGAAAGTCATTCTCCAGCGCGTTTCCCGCGCGTCCGTCACGGTGGACAACGCCGTTGTCGGCGCCATCGGTCAGGGCTTTCTCGTTTTGCTCGGCGTGGCGCAGGGCGACGACGAAAAGGAAGCCGAGGTGCTCGCGAACAAGGTCGCGGGGCTGCGCGTTTTCACCGACGATAACGATAAAATGAACCTCTCGCTTGCCGATATCGGCGGCGAGGTGCTGGTTATTTCCAACTTTACGCTCTGCGCGGACTGCTCGCACGGCAGACGCCCCAGCTTCATCAACGCCGCGCGGCCCGAAACAGCCGAGCCGCTCTACCGGTTTTTCTGCCAAAGGCTGCTGCAAAACGGCGTGAAAAAGGTGGAGCAGGGCATATTCGGCGCGGATATGCAGGTCAGCCTGATCAACGACGGACCTGTCACCATAGAAATCAACTCAAAGGATTTGAAACGATGATCAATATTCAGATATACCCCGTCACCATGCTGGAAACCAACTGCTGCTACCTTGTGGACGAAGCCACGGGCAAGGCGGCGGTCAGCGACCCCGGCGCACAGTCCAAGCAGCTTGAGGCGCAGATCGACCGCGACGGCGGCAGGCTGGCGTACGTCCTGCTGACCCACGGCCACTACGACCACATCTGCTACGCCAAGCAGCTCGCCGACAAATACGGCGCCAAGGTGGTCACGGGCAGGCACAACGATGTTTTTCTGCGCGACGGTTACCTCAACGGCACCGCGCGCCACGGCATTCCGTTTACGCCCTTCTCCGCGGATATCCTGCTCGGCGACGGCGAGGTCTTCCGTCTGGGCGAAACCGAAATCACTTACCTTTACACCCCGGGGCACACCGACGGCTGCGGCATTTTCCTTTTTGACGACGTAATGCTGGCGGGCGACCTGATTTTCCGCACCTCCTACGGCAGAACCGACCTGCCCACGGGCGACGACCTCAAAATGGCGCAGTCTTTGAAGCGCGTCAAGGAGCTGGACGGCGACTATCAGATCATTCCCGGCCACGGTCCGCTCACCATGCTTTCCTTTGAAAGAAAATTCAACCCCCTGATGAGGCGGCTGTAAGATGAATTTATACGTTAAAAACAACACCTTTTGGTTTGAATTGGAAAACCTGACGCGGCTTTTCTTTCCGAATGAAAAAATAGCGGTGTACAGGGAATTTTCCGAGGTAGAGCCGCCGTATATTTATACGGAGCTGGCGGAGGATATCACCGTGCGCGCGGTCATCGGCGATTTTTCGCGGGAGGCGCACGCGCCCGCGGCGGACGGCAATGCCCGAAACGAGCTGGCGACCGTCAAGCTGCTCTATGAGATCCTCGTCGCGTTCAGCGGCATAGAACAACCGTGGGGACTGCTGACGGGCGTCCGTCCCATCAAGCTGCTGCGCAAGCTGAACCGCGAAATAGGGGAGCAGGCGGCGGAGCGGCAATTCCTGACGGATTATTTTGTCAGCCCCGAAAAAACCGCCCTCGCGCGGCGCACCGAGCGGTACGAACAGCAGATCATCTCCCTGTCGCGCCCCGAATCGTTCAGCCTGTATGTCGGCATACCCTTTTGCCCCTCGCGGTGCAGCTATTGTTCGTTTGTGATGGCGTCCGTGGAGCGCGCGAAAAAGCTGATGGAGCCGTATGTCGATCTGCTCTGCGAGGAGCTCAGGGCGACCGCGCAGATCGCCGCAGATTTAGGGCTGCGGCTCGAAAGCGTCTACTTCGGCGGCGGTACGCCGACCACCCTCAGCGCCGAACAGCTCAACCGGGTGCTGGGCACGGTCAACCAAAGCTTTGATATGTCCTCCTGCCGCGAGTTCACCGTGGAGGCAGGGCGCCCCGACACCATCACTGCCGACAAGCTTTATGCGTTAAAAGAAAATAAGGTCGACCGCATCAGCATCAATCCCCAGACCTTGAGCGACAGCGTGCTGCTGGCCATCGGCAGAAGGCACACCGCCGCACAGTTTCTGGAGGCGTTTTCCCTTGCGGAAAAGTGCGGCTTTGACAATATCAACACCGACCTCATCGCGGGACTGCCCACCGATACCGTCGAGAGCTTCCGCCATTCGCTTGACACCGTGCTGGCGCTGGGCGCCGCGTGCGTCACGGTGCACACCCTGTGTATGAAACGCGCCGCCAACCTCACCACCGAGGGCAAGACGCTCAACCGCGAGGAGGCGCTCGCCGCGCGTCAGATGGTCGCGTACGCGCAGGACACCCTCACCGTGCGCGGCTACATTCCGTATTATCTCTACCGCCAGACGCGGATGGTGGGCAATCTGGAGAATGTCGGCTGGTCAAAGCCGGGGTACGAAAGCCTTTACAACGTTTTTGTCATGGATGAGACCCACACCATTCTCGCCTGCGGCTCGGGCGGCGTGACCAAGCTGAAGGACCCGCGCTCGGATTATCTGGAGCGGATATTCAACTATAAATATCCCTATGAGTATATAGACAGATTCGACGAAATGCTCAAGAGAAAAGAGCAAATATCCCGTTTTTACGGGCAAATTAAGGTTGATTATTCCCGTGAATAGTGGTATAATACATACCGATAACTATAGGGGCAGCGATACGGGAATCAATTTTGCGAAAAATGAGCGCAAAGCGCTCCATTCATGCCATACAATGGCAATTCATGGCGAAGCCGATTCATGCACCGAAGGTGCTATTCATTCCCGAATGAAGGGTTTTTGTTATCGAGAACGATGAAAGGATTTTCCTGCGTCAACACAGGAATGAATAGCCGCTGTGCGGCATGAATTTACTGCGTAATGAATGGTGCCTGCGGCACATGAATTGCCGCTTTGCGGCATGATGTAAACCATTTCGTTATCAATATTGATTTTCGTTC